>NZ_JARJMS020000077.1:0-30610 GCF_029335995.1 Thermosynechococcus sp. Uc | reverse complement strand
CCCATAGAGAATCCCCCCCAGTGCCAAGACCCCCAGCCAACCCCACTGAAAGAGACTGAAAATACACCCGGTAATAAAGGCGATCGCCCAGAGAATTCCATCCGCCCTCGTGATCCTGCGGAACATAGCCTTGTTGGGGTTGGCGTCCAGTGAAGATACTTAGGACAAACTTTAAGACAGCACTATGCTTTAAGGACAGAGTTGTGTTTTAGAACCAACTTAGACTTGACTTATGTCATGCCGACACTAAGGGGCATCTGCGTCTTTTTTTCGGCGTCAATGGTGACTTCTTCAGGACGACAGCGCACTACACTGACTTCAAGTCCCTCTGCTCCTTCAGCCTTCAAGTCCTCAATGTAGCCCTCCTTCTCTCTTTCTGCCTCCATGGGCGTCAGAAAAGGACCAAAGTAGTAGATGCAGGGGGGATTTTTTGTCTCTATTTTGACCCACCATGCCAAACCCATCCCATTGACGAGTTCAGCGAGCCAGCTTCTAAAACCCATATTATTATCGCCAAACATTGACAGTTTTCCTCCGAGACTTGCCAAATTGCCCCAACCAATTAATTCAACGCGTGTTTTGGTTCGCTCTCTATTTGTGTATAACTGATCCCCCCGTAAATGTGTATGGCGAAAATTCCAAACCATCAATTGTCATATTTATTTACATCAAGACTCCACCTGAGGACAAGTCATGACGTGCGAATTCAACCCTGACGCTGGATATAGATACAGTGGCGCTGGGCATGGCTCAAGGGGGTCGTAAATGCCTGAATGTCTAGTCGTTGACTGCGATATTGCGGCAAGAGGGTTTCTAAATGCTGGGTGTCCTCGTCGCTCCACTGACCCCGGTACAGGACTAAAATGCCCCCCGACCGCAGTCGGGGCAAACCATAGGCACAACAACGCCTGACATCACCGACGGCGCGAATTAAGGCTAGATCATAGCGGTGCCCATGGGCTTCTGCCCGCCCCCATTCTGGGTAAATGTTGACCAAACCAACCGCTGAATGGAGAGAGTGCAAAAACTTGACTTTCTTTTGGGTTGCGTCAAGGAGGGTCACTGACCAATCGGGGCGGGCGATCGCCACCGGTACTCCTGGAAAACCACCCCCACTGCCAATATCAATAACCTGTTGAATCTTTGTTCCCCAAGGTGTTCCTTCAGGGAGCTGAAGCCAAGGCAAAATCCCCCGTAACGAATCCCAAAGGTGCTTCTCCCAAAAATCATTGACCGCAGTAATTCGGGTTAAGTTGATCCTTTGATTGGCAGCAAGAATTGCTCCATAGAACCGTTGGAACTGTTCCTGCTGTTGGGGGGTGGGTTGCCACTGGAGGGTCTCCTGCCAAGGGAATTGCTCAAGCAATAAGGTGTTAAGACTTGCCATCACCACCACTGGGCAACTCTTTCTTTGCCGTTAGCACCTCCCACGCCGCCTTGAGGCGTTCCTCAAAATCTTTTACATGGGTAGAGACAGTATCCGCATTTGACTTTAGCTCCGCAATCGCTGTTTCAAGGGCTTTTTGTACATCCGCCGGCAGGGCTTTGAGTTGAGCAGCAGCAAACCGCTGCAAAGCAGCAAGGAGTGCTTTTGCCGCTTCGGCCACTTCCTCAGGACTGACGGTTTCTGTTTCAGGCTCAGGAGTTGGAGACTCCAGTGGAGGAGCCTGCTCTTGAGACGTTGTTGTAGGGGCTGGTTCTTTGGACATAATAATGCTCCCAAGGGAATACAGGGCGACTTTTGGGTGACTTGTTATAGTCCTTAGTAAACTACCCCTACCTTAGCAGATGCCGTTTTTGATTTTCACAGTGCCCCAAGATCATGAGCAACCCCGTCTCTTTGGGCAGGGAAGAGCCTCAGCAAGTGACATACTCCCGACCCCCACGTTTTGCGTAGAGGGCGGGCTTCTCTTTGGTATGCTTTTTAGCGATCAACAAGATCGCTGCTGTTATGTCCTACTCGCCCCGTGTTGCTGATCTACCCATTGGCGATCGCCCCCGGGAAAAGTTGCTCAGCCAAGGCGCTCGTTACCTCAGTTCGGCGGAATTGCTGGCAATTTTACTGGGAACAGGTCAAGGGGCTGGTAAACTCTCAGCCGTGGGCCTAGGTCAGTTCATCCTCAAACGGTTGGAGGAGCGCAGTGGCAAGAATACCGATGCTGTGAGTGTTTTGCGCGACATTACCGCAGAGGAATTGATGGCGATTCCCGGTGTCGGTCCTGCCAAGGCTACGACAATTTTGGCGGCTGTGGAATTGGGAAAGCGGGTCTTTCAATCGCGGCCAGGGGAGCAAACGATTATTGACAATCCTGCCCTTGCTGCTGCTGTGCTGAGTGCTGATCTCATGTGGCAACCCACAGAACGGTTTGCGGTTCTCTTACTGGATGTGCGGCATCGTCTGTTAGCATCCCATGTAGTTACTGTGGGAACGGCAACCGAAACCCTTGCTCATCCCCGCGAAATTTTTCGCGAAGCCGTGCGTCGCAACGCCAGCCGCCTGATTATTGCCCACAATCATCCCTCAGGTAATCTCTCTCCTAGTCAAATGGATTTGGACTTGACAAAACAAATTCTACAAGCAGGACAAGTCATGGGAATTCCCGTGCTTGACCATTTGATTCTCGGAAATGGGAATTACCAAAGCCTGCGGGAGATAACGTCCCTTTGGCAGGAAGTCCCTCAAGGAGAGGGCAGTGCCTAATCCTCCTCCGGTTCATTTTCAAGCAGTGCTTTTGCCTCTTAAAGTTGTTGCTTGTGGGCTTCAGTGACAATGGAGTAGTGCAGGTTAAGGCTGGCCAGTTTTTGAGAATTGACCTCCTCCCCCGCCTTCGAGTCGGGGTCTCCTGTGCAAGTGGATGAACACCAGAACCAACTGAGTCAAGGTTGAGTCTTTCCTGAGGCGTTTACTGTGGTCAAGGCCGTATTTCCTAAAGCAGGTATTGATTCAGGACAAAGGCCATGTCATTGCTGCTGTTAGCGGCAGCAGGTTGATTTTCTTGGCAACTGTGGTTGGAACAGTAGTGTCAATTGGCAGCCATTGATTGCGGATGAGCGATCGCCCCAATGATAAACTGCAAACGAAAGAGTGTCGGAGATCCCCTTGGTGACGCGCTCCAAAATTATTGTCTTAGATGATGACCCCACTGGTTCGCAAACAGTGCACAGTTGCCTGCTGTTGACCCGCTGGGACGTGGATACCCTCTGTCGTGGCCTCACCGATTCTGTGCCTATCTTCTTTATCCTCACTAACACTCGTGCCTTGCCACCAGAAATGGCTGCGGAGGTAACGCGTACAGTCTGTCGCCATTTGCAGGAAGCAATCGCCCAAACGGGCACAACCGATTACATTGTTGTCAGTCGCTCTGATTCCACCCTACGCGGCCACTACCCCCTTGAAACCGACGTGATTGCTGCTGAACTGGGTCCCTTTGATGCCCATTTTCTAGTGCCTGCCTTTCTGGAGGGGGGACGGATCACCCGCGATAGCCGGCACTACCTCCTCGTTGACGGTCAGCCTGTGCCTGTCCATGAAACCGAGTTTGCCCGCGATTCGGTTTTTGGCTACAACCACAGCTATTTGCCCGACTATGTGGCCGAAAAGACCCAAGGGCGCATTCCTGCAACAGCCGTAGAGCGCTTTGTTCTTGCCGATGTCCGCAATCTAGAGACTCTGCGCAGCCGCTTGACTCAGTTAACCGACAATGTCTGCGCTGTTGTGGATGCCGAGAGTCAAGGGGATTTAGACCAATTTGCAACGGCGGTGCTTCAGGTGGCCAGTCAAGGAAAACGCTTTTTGTTCCGCAGCGCCGCAAGTTTACTGACTGCCCTAACACAATTGCCCCCCCAGCCTACCCCCCCAGAGGCAATGGCCACCTATTGCCGCCCTGGTCGCTATGGCGTAGTTTTAGTGGGTTCCCACGTGCGCAAAACCACTGAACAACTGACTGCCCTGCTGGAGGAACCCGATGTGTTGCCCATCGAAGTGCCCGTGGCACGATTGCGCGACAGTGCAGCGGCTGAACCTGCGATCATCAACGAAGTCTTGGCGGCGGTGGATCAGGCGATCGCCTGTGGGAAAACCCCTGTCATCTTTACCAGTCGCGAAGAGCTAACCTTCGCGGATGCAGCGATGCGGTTGGCCTTTGGGCAGCGAGTCTCTGAGGTCTTGATGGCAATTGTCCAACAGTTGCCCGCTGATTTGCGCTACCTCATCAGCAAAGGGGGCATCACCTCTAATGATGTGCTGAGCAAGGGCTTAAACCTAGCCACGGTTCGCCTCTTAGGGCAAGTTCTTCCCGGTTGCTCCGTGGTGCGTACGGGTGCCGATCATCCCCGCTTTCCAGAGCTACCGGTGGTGTTGTTCCCCGGCAATGTCGGCGATCGCCAGGCCTTGCGTACGGTTTATCATCGCTTTCAGGGTAGAGGCACAACAGTTCACAAATGATTACTCACTCGCTTGAATCTCGCTCAGTTCAGGGTTTAGAATGCTGTTGTAACAATAATAAACAATTTTTAATTTTTCCGATAAGTGGATGAGTTTAGTCAACACGGTTGGGGCTAGATCAACGGTATGGCGCTGGCTGCTGCCCGTCTTGGCAGTGCTGGTGGTGGGCGGCGGTTGGGGGGCTTCTCTCCTATTGCCCCTGCGAGATCCCTACATCCAATCCGTACAGGCGGCGGTGGGCGATCCCAGTCGCGGTCAGCAAATTTTTATTCTCAACTGCGCTGGCTGTCATGGCATTGATGGCAAGGGGGAAGTAGGGCCTAGTCTTGTGCAGATTAGTTACCGGCGATCGCAAGTACAGCTGATTCAGCAAATCATCAGCGGCAATACCCCCCCTATGCCTAAGTTTCAAGCCCAACCCCAAGACATGGCCGACCTATTAAGCTACTTGAAGACACTCTAAAACTTTTGACAACAATTCCACCGTTGAAGGCAATATATTAAATTGGAAGTTGTGTTATCAAAATTACCAATTTTGAGCATCCTTTAGTAGGAATGGAAGAAGCTTTTGCGGTGGGCGATCGCGTTCGCCTTGTGGAACTGCCCCCCTATGTCAAAACAGCAGAACCGATGCCAATGTTGCGTCCATCCAGCATCCTGACTCTTGGTGAAGAGGGGGTTATCCTAGGCCAGCAGCCGGGGAACTACTGGGTTGTGCGGCTAGAGCGGGGTGCTTTTTTGCTAGAAGCGAAGTATCTGAAGCGGCTGTAGTGCCTTTGTTGCTATGGCTCCGCGGCTCTCTCTGTGCATGATTGTCAAAAACGAAGCCCATCAATTACGGCGCTGCTTGCAGTCGGTTCAGCCTTGGGTAGATGAGATCATCATTGTGGACACGGGGTCTACGGATGGCACGATCGCCATTGCCCGCGAGTTTACCCCCCATGTCCATTCCGTTGTCTGGCAAGCGGATTTTGCCGCCGCTCGCAATGCTGCCCTAGCCTACGCCACAGGGGAGTGGGTCTTTTACATTGATGCCGACGAGGAATTGGTGGTTACGGATCCCCAGTGGCGAGATTGCTTGACCGCTGAGAGTGCCCGTGCCATCAATCAGTGGAGTCTATTGCGCCGTGAACAGGCAGGCGATCGCAACTGGAGCGAGTTTTGGAATGTCCGCTTTGGCCGGCGCTTTCCCGATCTTCACTTTACCGGGGCACTCCACGAGCAACTGCATTATCGGGAACGGCAGACAGTCGTGGGTCAGTTGCAGGGGGTCTATCTTATTCACCACAACCAACAAAGCCAAGACCAGTTCCTCGCAAAAATTCGCGATCGCAATATCCCCATTCTCGAAAAAATGGTGCAGCAGGGCGATCGCCGACTTCAAAACCTAGTCTGCCTTGGCGATCACTACGCCGCCTGTGGCGATTCTGAGCGCGCCCAAGCTTGGTACGAGCAAGCCCTTGAGCAGATTGCCCCTGCCGTCGAACAGGGAATCCTTCCCCAAGACACAACCTGGCTGCGTCATCTCCTTTTTTGGGTCAGCTACCGCGCCTTTGCAGCCAAGGACTATGAAACGGCTCAATATTACCTCAGCTATGGCCTACGTTTCTTTGATTGCTATCCGCCTCTACTCTATGTGGCGGGGTTACTTGTCTTTGAATTGGGCTTACATCGGGGGGCTTTGCCCTACTTTCACCGCTGTTTAGATCTTTTTGAGCGGGGAACCTACGATCGCGCTGAACCTTTCGATCGCCAGTGGATGACCACTCAGCCGGCCTATAGCCTGGGCTATACCTACATGACCTTGCAAGAGCGCGATCGCGCCATTGCCTATTTTCAAAAGACCTTAGAATTTAACCCTGAGTATCCCCCCGCTCAGATGTACCTGCAACAACTGTTGACGGCATCGGCAAATCAATCGTAATGCGAGTGCCCGCTCCGGCTGCCGAGCGAATCCACATCCGTCCTTGAAAGCGCTTGGTAACAAAAAACGCCTTCGTCAGCCCAAAGCCACCCCCCATTGTGCGGCGATGTTGAACGTTGGAGCCTCGGTAGCCAAAGCCAACCACCTTAGGAATTTCCTCAACGGGAATCCCACAGCCTGTATCCTCCACCACAAACTTGAGATGATCCGCCGTTTGCACTAGACCCGCAATGATTTTGCCCCCTTGGGGCGTGTATTTACGGGCATTAGCAATTAAATCCCGCATCACATCCTCAAAGACAGGAGGCATGAGAACCGTACGGCCGTTGGCAGTCTGAATATCAAAGGTAAGAAAATAATCTGAGGCTTCCTGAGCGGCAATGTTGTGGAGAATGCGGTAACGCCCCTTGCTATTTTTCTCAATAGCTTGGAAGACTTGCCCAAACTGAGCCTGCAACTGCTCAATGGGCACCTCAACCCAAGCCGATGGTGCCTTTTCCCGTGCAAGGAGTTGTTGCACTCGCACCTCCACCACATTAAAGACCGATTGAATATTGGCCACTGCCTCCTGCACATCGGGGGTCGCTGCTTTGTCGGGATACTGAACCAGTGCAGTTTCAATGTTTGCTGTGATGGCTGCCCGCAGATCGCTGATTTGTTGTAGATAGGCAAAAATGGTCGGGCGATCGCCCAAAGCATTCACCAGTTGCTCTAGGCTTTTCAGGCTGGGCTGCAACACCTGCCAATCATCGAGTTCCAACTCTAAAAATTGCAGTTCCCCCAGCAAAATGTTGAAGGTATTTAGTACACTGTGCATATCCAACAGGGTTTCCTGCTGGCTGGAGATCGGGGGAGCTTCAGTAATTTCTATCTCGACAGGGCAACAGGCTTGCGTACTCATTTCAAACCAACCTTTTTCTTGTTTTTCTTAATGTTTCTTAAAGGTAATCAATAAAGCGTTCGACAGGAACTTCCTTTAGCCTAGGTCAAATGTTTGTCGTTCACCTTGTTCACGAGGATGAAATCCAAGGTTAGGTGAACAGTTTGTTAGGATCAAAGGGCAGTTTAATTGGTCTAAGACTATGGTACTGCTGGGACAGTCCGCAGCAGAACTCAAAGCATGGGTTGAAGCTCAAGGACAGCCCGGCTATCGGGGGCAGCAATTACATCAATGGATCTATCAAAAAGGGGTGCGATCGCTCCAAGAAATTACGGTTTTTCCCAAGCAGTGGCGTGAGGCTCTCGCTGAGGTAGAAATTGGTCGCTCTCAACTTCGCTGTCGTCATGATGCCCAAGATGGCACTGTGAAGCTCCTCTTGACCCTGGCCGATGGCGAAACCATTGAAACGGTGGGCATTCCCAGTGGCGATCGCCTGACGGTGTGTGTGTCTTCCCAAGTGGGCTGTCCGATGGCCTGTGATTTTTGTGCCACGGGTAAAGGGGGCTATCGCCGCAATCTGGCTAGCCATGAGATCATTGATCAGGTATTGACTATTCAAAGTGAAATGGGGCGTCGCGTTAGCCATGTCGTGTTTATGGGCATGGGCGAACCCCTGCTGAACTTAAAGGCCGTCCTCCAAGCCGTCACCTGCCTCAACCGTGATATTGGTATTGGTCAGCGGCACATGACGATTTCCACCGTAGGCATTCCCCAGCAAATTCAGCGACTAGCACAGCACCAATTGCAAACCACCCTTGCCGTCAGTCTCCATGCCCCCAACCAAAGCCTCCGGGAGCAACTCATTCCCAGTGCCAAGCACTATCCCCTCAGCCAGTTAATTGCCGATTGTCGTGCCTATGTACAGCAAACGGGTCGCCGCGTTACTTTTGAATACACAGTTCTCGCTGAAGTGAACGATCGCCCCCACCATGCGGAGGAACTAGCGCATCTGTTGCGGGGATTTCAAAGCCATGTGAATCTGATCCCCTACAACCCCATTGCCGAGGCGGCCTACCGGCGTCCCACTGAGCAGCGATTGCGACAATTTCTGGCACAACTACAAGCCCTTGGTGTCACTGCAAGCATCCGGCGATCGCGGGGTCTAGATCGTCAAGCTGCCTGTGGTCAACTACGGCAAGCTCAACTTAGTGTCTAAACATTTTTTGCTATCATAACTTGCTAATTCCTGTAATTCCTATTGCATTTTGAATGAAGCCAGAGCTTTGGTTTATTGCCCCTGTTAGCGCGATCGCCCTCGGTGGTATTGCCACCCTGATTCAACCCCAACAACCCTTAGCCACACTTTTAGGAAGTGGCATCGGTGCCCTTGCCAGTGCTCCCTTCATTGAAAAGAACCAATGCCAGAGCGATCGCCTTCTTCAAGACGTTCACCCAGTTCTCTCATCCCCCTCCTCCCCAGAGACCAGAGAACTCAAGGAACTTCTCCTGCAAGAACTTGAGCAACAACGCCGACAACTCACTGGCTTTGAACAGCAACTGCATCAAGTGTTTCCCGAAGCCTTGCGTCCGATTTGCAATGAGATAGCACAGACATTGCAAGCCCTCAAGGACAATCTCAGGGACACTGCCGTCACCACGCCGACGGCACAACAACTGGAGACACTCATTGAAACCATTCACGCCCAGAGTGCCACTCTGCAAACCATTCAAACCTTACTGCAAAAACCCCAACCGCCAGCAACCACCTTAAAAACCGCTGTCCTCTACGACATTGAGAACCTAGTCTTTAACCAAGGGCAGCGACTGGATCCCGCCAGAGTAAATGAGCTAGTCTCCTTAGACAACATTCTTGAATCAATTAAAGGAGCCATTGATCTAGGGGAAATCGTCATCAAGCGTGCCTATGGAAACTGGCAAAATCAAATCCTCCAAGCCCTCAATGCGCAGTTGGAGCGATTGCAAATCGAGCGGATAGGGGTCTATGGTCGCAATCACAATCAACGTAATGCAGCGGACATTCAACTTGCCCTTGATGCCATTGACCTCGCCTATCAGCATCCCGATATCAACACCTTTGTGCTCATCTCCGGCGATGGTGGCTTTGGCTCCATTGCCTTGCGCTTGCGGGACTACGGTAAAACCGTAATTGGCTGTGCTTACCGTAATGCTGCCAGTGATAGCTTTCAGCGGGTATGCCACCAATTTGTTTTCCTTGAAAATCCCTTCATTGACTCACTACCCGCAATTAATGGTAGAAACGGCACCACCCCTCGTCAATCCAGTGCAGAAAGTCGCACAGCACTATCCTCACTTCAGCGGCTGCCCATTGAACCGCTCAATTATGACCAAATTCCTCTCTCAGAAATTGGCCAACGGGAAACCGAAAAACTATTGGAGCTATTCTCTTACTACACTAGCGATGCAGCAAAACGTCGAGAATTGGCTAGGGGAATGCTCTTTGATAGCGTATATCTAGAAATGAGATCTGTGGTACCCCAACTAGATCCGCTGCGATTGGGCTTTTTCAAGCCCTCTGAATTAGTGGCCTACTTAACCGCGCAAAATCAATCAAAAATTGGGGAAATTGGCGTTGCGGTGAATAGTGAATTGGGTAAAACCATTCTCTGCTGGCGAAATAACCTACCGCAAGGCTATACCCTCCGCACCTCTAGCCCTCAAAACATTCACACAGTCGCAATTTACCGTGGCATCTTTGCCAATGAAGTGGCGGCGGATTTTTTACTGACTCAGGTGGGACAGTGGTTAATTGAGCACCGCCCGCGCAATGCTCCTTTTCAGACAATGACCGACATTATTCTTGAGAAAGCTCAGCAACAGTACCGCATTAGTCAGCAGGGGATTAAACGAGCGATCGCCAACTACCTCAAAGCGGGCATTCTCACGCGCACAGCAAACACCCTTACCCTCAACCCTGCCATCCAAGATTTTTCTGGTTTGGTCATCGAGCTGCAAACCCGTTTTCGCCAAGCCGTAGAAAAACGCCTCAGCAAGATTGGCGAGACAATTAATGAGGAAGTCTTTGCCCAAGCCGTTCCCCTCAAGCCGTTGAAACTGCCCACAAAAAATCCAGAACAGGCACCAGAATCCCATTTCTAGGACATATTAGAGGCATTGGGGGGTTCAATATGACTCGGTAACTCTAAGCAATACCCAGCACCATAAACTGTTTTGATGTAGCGAGGACTGCGGGGATCGGGTTCCAGTTTTGTTCGCAGGTGACGCACATGGACGCGGATTGTCTCAATGTCATCATCGGGGTCATAGCCCCAGACTTCCTTGAGAATCTCACTGGGGGAAACAGTTTGACCGTGGCGTTGCAGCAGGCAGTGGAGCAGTTCAAACTCAAGGCGCGTCAGCTTGATAATTTTACCAAACCAAGAGACCTCAAATCGTTCAGGCACCAGGGTCAATGGGCCATAGCTGAGGATTTCTCGGTGTCCTGCGGTTGCCGGAATGCGATCAGCCCGTCGCAAGAGAGCACGTACCCGTGCCAGCATTTCCTCCAATTCAAAGGGCTTGGTGAGATAATCATCGGCACCGGCATTAAACCCCTCCACCTTGTTATGGGTTTGGCTGAGAGCCGTCAACATCAAAATCGGAATATCTTGGGTTCGGGGATCGCGCCGCAGCCGCTGGCAAATTGTAAAACCATCCACTTGAGGCAACATTAAATCAAGGAGAATCAAATCGGGAGAGAGTTGCACGGCGAGGGCTTGCCCTTGCATCCCATCGAAGGACTTTGTAACCTCGTAGCCCGCCATTTGCAGGTTAATTGCCAAAACGTCAGCGATCGCAGGGTCGTCATCAATGATTAAGATGCGGGGCTTCATAAGATAGACGGTACTCAATCCTCATGGGCGGTGAACTACCGCTTCTGAGAGAATTATAAACATGCTTGCAAAAACCTTAAGAGTTTGTTGGGTTTCTTTAGATTTTCTCAATATTTGACACCAACCGACGGATACAGACCTTCCTCACAAAATAGGGGGTATAGCTAGTAAACAAGAAGCTGTCCTAATATCAGCTTGTACAGTGTTAAGCGTGCTCAATCTATGGGACACTTAACGATCTAAAATTGGTTAAAATTGGTCTAGACCACTTTTTAATCAATACTGATCAGTGTCTCAAGCCCAGTTCTAGACTGGCATTGCACAAAACAACCTAGACTGGCAATACGTCCATACCGCAACCTTTATGCGGCCTTTAGCGGATTTTCTACAAACCTAGGCTATACTTTGGAAATGCAACTTTTGGGCAGAAGCGATGATCCTGTTCTAACTTTTGCGAACTGCTCACTCGTGTCATGCTGTGGTTTGGATTGAATATGCTGGCTCCCATTCTTGTGGCACAAGCCGCTTTAGCAACTCCACTCCAACATTCATCCACCGTTGTGCAGGAATATTCGTCCCGCTCGAAGGTTGTTGTTCAAACCAATGCTGTACCTGCAAAGGTGCTGCCGGGGGTCTCTACGCCCCCTTCTGCAACAGCCTACGTCACACCAACCAATTTCGCCTATTTTCCCCAAGACATTCGTCCACTGCCTGGGCAATTAGATAATGTGCCAGTGTTTAACAGCAACAGTCCAGAGATGGTGCGCTCTGAGGGGATTCTCCTTTCGACATTTCCACCCCAAGGGAAATGGCAACCGGCAGCTCACCTCAACTATCCCCTAGAGGGGCGCTTTGATGTCTTTGCCCACCACATTACTCAATCCAATCGGGCAGTCAGTACGCCCACTCTCTATTTGGGGCTGTTGGCCTATAACCCAACAAATCACTATGTCACGGTAAGATTTCATCAAGCTGCTAGTTTCTTGAGTACGCCGGATGCTCCTTTCCGCAATTTACCCGCCATACTCGATAACCCCACTGGCTTTGTCTTCTCAGGACCCGGCAGTCGAGTGACCAACCAAGTGCTGCGGGGGGTGCGGCAAACCTCTTTTCCCTCCCAGGTGACCATTCCCCCTCGCGAAGCGCGGATGCTAGCTAATCTGCCCCTGCCGTTGCCTACTCAATTTCCCAATGCAGTACTCAATCGTGCCCGCGCAGAGTTTATCCTCAATGCCGATGGCACTGTCGGCCCCGGATTGCCTTTAATTCCAGATCCAAGTCCCTTTGGTGAGGTCTCCTCCTCCAATGGCCGCTCAACTTTAATGTATTTAGAAAGCAGTGGCCCAATTTACTTGGCGCAAATGTCAATGTTTGCCCGCCTGAACGAGCAAGGTACAGAACGAGCCCCCACCCTAGAGGAATGGTGGACGATGCTCCATCGGGGTCAACTGGTTACCCCCCGTGACATCCCACCCACGCCCCCGAATAGTAGTCAGTTGGGCCGCTTTTTTTATGGTCGCGTTGCTGGAGTGAGTCAAGGGTCTCAATGGCAGGCCACCCTCACGGATGCTCAAGGGAGTGTTCTGAATATTCCAGCTCCCGGACGAGCTATCTCCTATGGGATTAGTACGCTCCACCGAGGCACATTGGGCACTGGTCAAATTCAAAGCGCCCCCATGTTAGTACGCTATCCTGACACTGCTTACTATGCCCACGGCAACTATGGCGTTCACTACAGCTTGACCTTGCCTTTGGTTAATTATACCCACCAATTTCAGTCAGTGGTGTTAACACTGCAAACCCCGGTCAAGCAAGACCACCGCAGTGTCATCCTCCGGTTTTTAGAGCCGCCGCCACCCCAAGTGTTTTTCCGAGGGACGGTGCGTGTTCGCTTTATCGATGATTTAGGACAGAGGCAAGAGCGCTATGTCCACTTGGTACAGCGACGTGGTCAGCGGGGAGAACCATTGGTTACATTAAATATGCGTCCCGGTGAAAAACGGGATGTAACAGTGGATCTACTTTACCCACCCGATGCAACTCCGCCCCAAGTGTTGACAGTGGCTACATTGCTCGGTTCTGGCTATGAGAACACTACCCGGGTTCCCCCGGCATCTGGATCCCTGTCTTTGACACCTGCAACGGTACCTCAGGAGTAAGCGAGTGGGCGATCGCCTGATCCTGATTGGAGATGTCCACGGCCACTACGAAGGACTGTGCCGCTTACTGGATCTCCTCTCACCGAGAGTGGGCGATCGCCTGTACTTCCTTGGCGACCTTGTGGATCGAGGACCGAGTAGCGCCTCTGTCCTGGAATTAGTGCGTCAGTGTGGCTATGGTGCTGTGCGGGGTAACCACGAAGACATGATGCTCCTCACCTTCGAGGGCAAACAAATCAATGCCGCGCGGTTCTTTGTCTGGTGCAATAGTGGTGGTGATGAGACCCTGGCTAGCTACACGTCCACCGATTTGCTTTGGCAACACCTCGACTGGCTGCATACGGTTCCCCTCTATCAAGATTTAGGGGATGTGTTTGTTGTCCATGCGGGTTTGGATCCATGTCTTCCCCTAGAACAACAGACGCGTCGGGAATGCTGCTGGATCCGCAAACCGTTTCTTACTCATCCCACGCCCTACTTTGGGGATAAGACCATTGTTGTCGGCCATACAATTACATTTACATTTTCTGGTGTTGAACCAGGGCAGCTGGTGCGCGGTACCGGCTGGTTAGGGATTGAGACCGGTGCCTACCATCGCCGTAGTGGTTGGTTAACAGCACTCGACTGGACAAATCAGTGGGTGTATCAAGTCAATGTGCTCTACGGCGGCACCTGCCAAGGGGAATTGACCCAGTTTTTGGTGGATTTAGGGGATTTTTCCTACAGTATCAGCTAGCGCTGGCGCCATGCCGACCACAGCAGACAGGCAATGCCGATGTTAATGGCAATGTCGGCCACGTTAAAGACAGGAAATTGAATCAAACGAAAATCTAAGAAGTCAATGACTTCGCCAGTGAGAAAGCGATCAATACCATTGCCCAAAGCACCGCCGAGTAAACAGCCATAGCCCACCTGCTGCCAGCGATCTAAGCGCGGACCTAGGACTGCCCAAGTGATTAGACCTAAGCTAACGATAAGAGACAGCCAGCGTAACCAGAGACTGCCATTGGCAAAGAGGCTAAAGGCCGCCCCGGTATTCGTGACGTAGGTAATATGAAAAACACCGGGGATAATTGGCGTTGTTTGCGGCGGCACTGTTAGCGCATAAGTAGCCAAAATCCACTTTTTGGTCAGGCGATCGCCGATTAAGGCAAGGCTAGAAGCCCACCAAAAGAGGGGGTTTTTGATCTTGAGCTGCTGACTACTCATCCCACGGCACTGAGGGCAGCCACGGAGACCCGTGCTGCTACCTGTTGGGCGATCGCCCGCAGGGCTTGAGCTGAAGCGGACTGTGGATCACTCATGAGAATCGGCTGACCCAAATCTCCCCCTTCCCGCACGGGCAACTCCAAGGGCACCTGTCCCAAAAGGGGCACTCCCATCTCTGCCGCTAGGGCTTCGCCGCCGCCACTGCCAAAAATGTCATAGCGACGATTGGGCAGATCGGGGGGGATAAAGTAGCTCATATTTTCCACCAGGCCGAGAACCGTTACCCCCAACTGCTGAAACATCCGCAATCCTCGACGGGCATCCCCAAGGGCAACGGGTTGCGGTGTGGTTACAATAACTACCCCTGCCATTGGCACTGCCTGCGCTAGGGTGAGTTGCGCATCCCCAGTGCCGGGGGGTAAATCCACAATTAGATAGTCTAGATTTCCCCAATCGCTTTGGTAGAGAAATTGGCGAATTATGCCATTGAGCATAGGACCGCGCCAGATCACTGGCTGATCGCGCTCAATCAGGAAGGCCATGGAGACCACCTTTAAGCCGTGGGCAACTGCGGGTACCAGGACATCTCCTCTTGCTTCCTTGCGCACTTCGACAATGGCCTCCTCTAGTCCCAGCATTGTGGGGACATTGGGGCCATAGATATCGGCGTCAATCATGCCAACTGCTGCGCCGGCCTGGGCAAGGGCAAGGGCTAAATTCACGGCAACGGTACTTTTGCCGACCCCCCCTTTACCGCTGGAGACGGCAATGATGTTCTTGACCCCCGGTACATCGGTGCGATCAGGCAAGCTTCTTTGCTGGGGGGTTTCGGCGGTAACCGCCACTTGGACATCCATCACCCCCGGCAGAGTAAAGACGGCCTTTTTGCAATCCTCAACAATAAATTCCCTCAATGGACAGGCGGGCGTTGTCAGCACTAGGGTAAAGCGAACCGTGCCATCCTCAATGACAACGTCGCGGATCATATTCAACTCCACCAGCGATCGCCGCAACTCGGGATCTTCCACAGGACGGAGAACAGCCAACACAGACTCAACGGTAAGAGGGGCACTCATGCAGGTGATTCGTTACATTCGCTACTTAGATAGCGATCGTAGCACTGTTGGGCAGATTCCCCCGCCAACCACAGCAGTGATACAGCCCTGTGCCCGAAGATGCCATAGGCCTAAAGGAACGAAGACGGCTCTTAAACAGGATGACATTATTTCAGAAAAGGGCGGTATTCTGGAAAGTATTAGCTATTCGGGATCAGAAGGACTGCAACGTTGACTCACTCCACCCTCCATCAACCCGCCACCGTTGCCGGCTCAGGCCTGCAACGCCAACTCATTGTCATTCTCGATTTTGGGTCACAATACTCCGAACTCATTGCCCGCCGCATTCGTGAAACTCAAGTCTATTCCGAGGTTATTTCCTACCGCACCACCGCTGAGCAACTCACTCAATTGGCACCCAAAGGCATTATTCTCTCCGGTGGTCCCAACTCTGTCTATGACGAGAATGCTCCCCAATGTGATCCTGAAATTTGGAACCTAGGGATTCCTATCCTTGGCGTGTGCTATGGCATGCAACTGATGGTGCAACAGTTGGGGGGAACTGTGGAGCGAGCCAGCGCTGGTGAGTATGGTAAGGCAGCGCTCTTTATTGATGACCCCACGGATCTGCTCACCAATGTGGAGCAGGCAACCATTATGTGGATGAGTCATGGTGATAGCGTAACCAAGTTGCCCCCCGGTTTTCGCGTCCTTGCCCATACCGACAATACGCCAATGGCGGCGATCGCCCATCCAGAGCGGAAGCTCTATGGGGTTCAGTTCCATCCAGAGGTGGTGCATTCCGTAGGCGGCATTGCCCTAATCCGCAACTTTGTCTATCACATTTGCGATTGTGAACCCACTTGGACTACCGCCGCCTTTGTTGAGGAAGCCATCCGCGAAGTGCGCGCCAAAGTGGGGGACAAACGGGTTCTCCTTGCCCTCTCCGGAGGAGTGGATTCCTCCACCTTGGCCTTTTTACTCCACCGGGCAATTGGGGATCAACTCACCTGCATGTTCATTGATCAAGGTTTTATGCGCAAAGGGGAACCCGAGCGCCTCCTCAAGCTCTTTCAGGAGCAATTTCACATCAAGGTGGAGTACGTCAATGCCCGCGATCGCTTCCTTGCGCAGCTAGTAGGGGTCACCGACCCCGAAGAAAAGCGCAAACGCATTGGCCATGAGTTTATCCGTGTTTTTGAGGAAGAGTCCCAGCGCCTAGGACCTTTTGACTATCTGGCTCAGGGAACACTCTATCCCGATGTCATTGAATCCGCCAATACGAACATTGATCCCCAAACTGGTGAGCGTGTTGCTGTTAAAATCAAGAGCCATCATAATGTAGGCGGCCTTCCTGAAAATCTCCGCTTTAAGCTAGTGGAACCCCTGCGCAAACTCTTTAAGGATGAAGTACGCCAAGTGGGGCGGTCGCTGGGTCTGCCCGAAGAGATTGTGCAACGGCATCCCTTTCCCGGTCCTGGTTTGGCAATTCGGATTCTGGGAGAGGTCACCCCGGAACGCCTAGAGATCCTGCGAGATGCAGATTTCATTGTGCGCCAAGAAATTAACCGCGCCGAGATGTACAATGACTTTTGGCAAGCCTTTGCCGTACTGCTGCCCATTCGCACCGTGGGGGTCATGGGAGATCAGCGCACCTATGCCTATCCGGTGGTGCTGCGGTTTGTTACCAGTGAAGATGGGATGACCGCCGACTGGGCACGAGTGCCCTACGACCTCCTGGAGCGCATTGCCAACCGCATTGTCAACGAAGTACCGGGGGTGAATCGAGTCGTCTATGACATTACCTCCAAGCCCCCCGGAACCATTGAGTGGGAATAAATTTACCAGTAAGGGGCGCGATCGGTTTAAGTGGAAGAGATGGTGGTGTGAGTGATGTGGCATGAATGGCAAATGGGTAATGGTCTTTGGTTTCAGTGCAAGTGCGTGGTTGCCCTTAGTAGCAACGGCGCAGTCTAGCCCACCCCAATGGCAAATTGAGGACCGGTTAACAACTCACCCAACCTTTGAGGTCGCACCAACAGCAGCAGCCGTGCCCCAATGGCAAGCCGTTCCCGAACCCGATCGCCCTTGGCAACCAGCAACGCCCGAAGAATTGGCGCAACCCATTTTACCCCCCGCGGCTGAGCAAGCACCGACGCCGGTCATTGCCGAAGCACCCCAGTATCGCATTCCTCCCTTAATGCATCCGCCCACCCGTCTGTTTAATTTGGAGACGGCCAATATCCTACCGGAGCAAACCCTTGAATTGCGGGGGGGAATCCGTAATTATGATCCTGGCTCCTTGGGTCAAGGGGGTGGCCTGCAAATTTTCTATGGTTCCCTCGACTATGCGATTAATAACCGCACCCAAGTCAGTTTTAGCGCCAATCTCTTCGACGATCTTCTGGGGCGCGTGATTAATGGTCATCAACCTGAGTTGCAAATAGCTGCCCTTGCTGCTGGCCTTAAGTATCAGATACATCGCCGTCAAAATTTAGCAATCGGAGTTGGAGGTTCCCTAGAAGCCCTGTGGGTCTCCTCAAACAACTTTCTTTTTGTGCCCACAGCTGAAACCCTGGGTACGTGGACGCTAGCCGGTTCGCTCCAGTTCCCCATTACCTACTCGCCTAGTCCTCAATTGCAGTGGCACTTTACGCCAAATTTCACCTACTTGCCCGACACCGTGAACAAGGGAGGAAACTTTTACGGCATCAACTTCAACTTTGGCACAGGTATCAGTTGGCAGCCCCATCCTCGCTTTAACCTTTTTGCCGATGTCAATATGCCTGTAGGTCCTGGGGGCAATGCCGTGCGCAGTAGCGATGGCGCGATCGTCAACCTGCCAGTGTGGAGCCTCGGACTGCGCTTTCTCGCTACCCCCCTCGTTGCCATTGATCTGGCCGCAACTAATGGCCTTGGCATCACACCGGCAACGCGAACGCTTGCTTTTTTGCCAGATGCCGATCAAGTGGCAATTATGGCCGGCTTGACTTACACTCCCAACATCGGATCTAATCTTTCCCCGCCCCTCCTGCCTAGGTTTCGCCGTGGGTCTCGGCCAGCTCTCACGGAGCGCGATCGCCACCTACTTTTCAGTGGTTTGACCCTCACCTCTGCTGGCACGCTGGAGCCGGGGATGTTCCACTTACGAGCTAACACAGGTACAGCGGGAACAGGCTGGCAAATGGGGATTAGCTTGGGTGAGAATGCCCAATTTACAGTTGCTGTGGAGCAATGGGAACGAGGCGAAACCCTTTCGGAGACTTTCAACTATAGCCCCAGTTTGCAATTTGGCTTGGCTGCTAAGCTTCGCTTTCTTGATCAAACCCAAGGAGACCCTATTTCCCTTGCAATTCAGGGCTCATTTAATCACAGCTTTCCCACGGATGACCCCGGCCTTAGCCGCGGACTGGTCGGCGCTGAGTTAAGCTTGATGCTGCAGCCCCATAAAACGCTGGCTTTACTGGTGAATCCCAAGGTTGGCCTCTTTACTCCTAGAAGCAAAATCGTTGGCGGCATTGGCGTGGGACTCAATTTGGAACTTGCTCGCAATCTCCAATTGATTGCCGAAGCCACTCCCGTCTTTGGCCAAACCGGTGTTTATAGTGTCGGATTGCGCTATATCGTTCCCCAGTGGGGCTTGGGAATTGATCTTTACGGGTCAAATGCAGCTGGCAGCAGTATTCCCAATGGGGGTCTAGTGGGTCAGGGGTCACCGGGGGTGGGCGTCAACCTCCATTGGCTGTTTGGTGGATCGCGGCAGCAAGCGGATTAAAAAAATTCTCCCCACTCAACTAATCGCGGGCAAGGTTTTCAAAGCGGGTGTATTGGGGGTCAAAAAGGAGCTTAACGGTACCCACCGGGCCATTGCGGTGTTTGGCAATCAGGAGTTCACAAATGCCGCGATCGGGGGTATCGGGGTTGTAGTATTCGTCGCGATACAGCAGGATCACTAAGTCGGCATCCTGTTCAATGGAGCCAGATTCCCGCAAATCGGACATAAGAGGGCGTT
Source organism: Thermosynechococcus sp. Uc (assembly GCF_029335995.1). Lineage (NCBI taxonomy): Bacteria > Bacillati > Cyanobacteriota > Cyanophyceae > Acaryochloridales > Thermosynechococcaceae > Thermosynechococcus > Thermosynechococcus sp. Uc. Next base: position 11,055 of record NZ_JARJMS020000077.1, on the reverse strand, counting down.
TATTTTGCCGTGATTCGACACTGCGGCTCAGTTGGGAAAGGGCAATGACAGGTACATTCAGTTCCCGTGCCAGTCCTTTGAGGGAGCGGGTAATTCTTGAGAGTTCCTGCACCCGACCCTCTGTCGTTTCTTCACTACCCATTAGTTGCAGATAGTCAATTAGAATGAGGCCGAGACCGTTGGGATGCTCCGCATGGAGACGACGAGCCGTGGAGCGAATCTCGCCAAGGGTGGGGTTGGGAGTGTCGTCAATGTAAATAGGCAGTTGGGAGAGAACACCAATCGCTCGACTCAGGGGTTCCCACTGGTGTTGGCTAATGCGCCCTGCCCGTAAATAATTGCTGTCAATGCGGGCTTCGCTAGCGAGGAGACGTTGCACCAGTTGTTCCTTGGACATCTCAAGGCTGTAGATCGCCACCCCTAGGTTGTGAATTTCGGCAATGCGACGGGCAATTTGCAGGGCGATTGCTGTCTTGCCCATCGAAGGACGACCAGCAATGATAATTAAGTCCGATCGCTGGAAGCCTTGGGTTATATTGTCCAGATCGTAGAAATTACAGGATAGACCCGGCTGAATATTGCCGATCGCCCGTTGCTCTAGTTCTGTAAACGTGCGGGTAAGAATTTGATCGGTGCGGGTTAACCCCTGCTGAATCCGATCCTGCGTCACGCTAAAGATTTGCTGCTCGGCCTGATCCAAGATCTCATTTAATGAGAGGCTGCTATCGTAGCCCAGCTTCACCACTTGGGTACCGGCTTCAATGAGCTTGCGGCGCAGGTATTTTTCCTTGACCAAGACGGCGTAGCGATCAATATTAATTGCACTCACCGTGCGCTCCACCAGCTCTGCCAGCTTTGTGTGCCCCCCAACCTTATCCAATAGCCCCTGATCCTGGAGCCAAGCCGTAATGCACAGCAGATCCGTGGGACTGCCACGACTGTGGAGGGAAATGGCTGCGCGGTAGATCTCGCGGTGGGCACTGAGGTAAAAGGCCTCAACCGGCAAAATATCCACCACACGGTTAATGGCTTCAGGATCTAAGAGAATACCCCCCAAAATCCACTCTTCCGCTTCGAGGTTCTGGGGGGGAAGGAGTTGGCTATCCGGCTGAAAGTTCGGCTCCTGAACCATCAGGGAAGTTAGCCCTAATCAGCAACCACTTGGATATTGAGTTTGACAGTCACTTCGGGATGGAGCTTGATTTCAGCCGTGTAGGTGCCCAATTTGCGAATCTCGGGCAAAACCATGTCACGGCGATTGATTGTTTCACCCGTAATCGCTTGAATGGCATCGGCTACATCTTGGGGCGTGACACTGCCAAAGAGCATATCTTTTTCGCCTACGGGCATTGAGATAGTAATGGTGGCCAGTTTTTCGAGGGTGGCTTTTTGTTTTTCCGCAGCGGCTTTAAGTTCGGCAAGTCGTTGCCGTTCTTTTTCCTGGAGCCGCTCTACCCGCCGTAGGGCATTGGGGGTTGCTGGCTCAGCAATCCCTCTGGGAAATAGGTAATTCCGGGCATAGCCGGGGGCGACTTCGACGACTTGACCCATTTGCCCGAGCTTATTGACAGTTTGATTCAGGACAACTTGCACCCGCTTTGCCATGGGGATCCTCTTTCATTGAACTGGATGGGGTAACAGCAATCGTCAGCGCTGGTGGCTACGGCTGTTATTTTAAGACAAATGACTATTGTATAGCCTATGGGGGGCGATCGCGACAAAAAAGGGCAGAACTCCTGTTCCACCCTTGTACCAAGTTTGTGCTCAAGAATTGACTTAAAGGGGATGGAAGAGCAAGTCGGGATAGAAGCGATTAAATTCAATCAAAATCCCGGCAGTAATCGTCATCCAAATAGCAGCCAACACGGGCGCGGTGGAAAGATAGGTCAAAAAGTGTTTCATGGTACGTTGTCCTTATAACAATTAACCAACAGTGGAGTTAGCGAGGGGAAACGGTGATTTCGTTATCTTTAACGATGAGTTCACCGGCTGCCAACTCTTTGAGGGCAGCTAAAGGCCAAGCAAACCCCGTGAGCATGCATTTGATGGCAAGGGGCACATCAATAATGATTTCTTTTTCGTTAGCTTCACCACTATTACGCACCGCAATCAAGTAGGCACGACCCACCCAGCCAATCCAGCCGGCAATGTACAGGAAAAGCACACTGGGAATGAGGAAATCACCGGCACGGCTGAGGCGACCGTCCACCACCAGGTGGGGCAGACCCTCTTGGCCACAGAGGGCTTGGCTGTAGCGCTCAAACCGTTTTTGACCGGAGGCAGGGTCAGCAGTGGTGTTCACAGCAGCGGCAGCGCGTTTTTGAAAAGCAGGAGAATCTTTGCAGGGGACGAGTCCTGCCACATCAGCAGAGGCTAAAGGGGTAAAGCCTAACCACAGGGTCAAGACAAGGAGTAGGGCTAACAATCGACGCATGGAGTGTTGTCCTCAAATGCAGACAGGTCAAAGTGCATTCACGGAGAGAGCAATCCCTCCCAAAGCTGCCATCATTTTAGCGGATGGGCTTCAACCCAACCCTAGGGAAAAAGTTAATAATTTTTACAAGTGCAAATAGGAACTAATGATTTCTGTGGCGATCGCTCTATAGCCGATCAGTGCTGCCGCGCAGACTGCGTCTATTGAGTCAGACAAAGCTCCTTTGCTAGACTGGATCTATTGCTGGACTTGACTTTGAAACCTGTGCATGTCGGTGGCGCTGGGGGGAGAGCTAACTCAGTGTGATTTCTTAACTATGAAAAGTGTTTCTCCTATTTTCCCCCCGATGGATGCTGACTTGGCGTTTAACTTACCCGATCAGAAGATCCTAGAGACCTTACCTCCCCAGCAATTGGTGGCGATTATTTTGCGTCAGCAGCAAATTATTAATCAACTGCGCCATAGCCTGTTGCAGATTCCCGCTGGCTCTGAGAACGTTCACCCTGAAACCCCACCCCCCTCTGAGCCCCATCTAGCACTGGTGAGCGAAGACACGGTTTGTTATTTTCCCTTAACAGGGGGGAATTGCTGGACAATAGGCCGCAGTGAAGACAATTCTATTGTGCTTGGCGATCGCTGGATGTCGCGGAACCATGCCATGATTCAGCGCATGGGACAGGGGGAGTTCTATCTTATTGATCTTGGCAGCCGCAACGGCACATTTGTTAATGGTCGCCGCGTCAGTGTTCCCGTTGCCCTGCGCAATGGCGATCGCATTACCTTTGGCCAAACGGAACTGGACTTTTTTAACGAACCCTTTGCCCCTCTGTTTGCTGAAAATGCCACTTTATCCTTGCCCCAATCCGAAGGCTCCTCCACAGCATTGCTCCATGTCCGCCGCTTGTTGACAGTTCTTGTTGTTGATATCCGTGACTTTACCAAGCTGACGCGGCAACTCGAAGAGGAACTACTGTCGGAGCTAATTGGCACTTGGTTTCATCGGGCAGGTGAGATTATCCGTCAATACGGCAGCTGGGTGGATAAGTACATTGGCGATGCGGTCATGGCAGTTTGGATTCACGACAGCGAGGAGATTGGCTATCAAGAAATTTGCCACACCCTCTCTGCCTTAGACGATCTACGGCTGATGACGGGAGAATTGCATCGGCAATATCCCTTGCCGTGGCCATTGCGCATTGGTTCTGGCTTGAACACTGGCTATGCAATGGTGGGTAATACAGGGAGTGGCGATCGCCCCGATTATACTGCCCTGGGAGATACTGTTAACGCTGCCTTTCGCCTCGAGAGTGCCACCAAAACCATTGGCGCTGATCTAGCCCTGGGGGCAACCACTTACCACTACCTTGTACAGTCTTGTCCAAGCTTTGTTCCTTTTCGACCGCAAGTGCTGAACCTCAAGGGCTATGATGCTCCTGTACCTGCCTATGTGGGCAGCTTTGATGACCTCCATGAATTCCTTGTCCAAGCTATCAAAGGTAAGGACACCCTCTACTAACCACGTGAAAAAAGGGATTCAGGAGCGGCCTCCCTCTGATATTATTGAATTATTATCAAATCACATGTGGGAGGCAACCTAGACATCAGTCTATTGTAGGCACTGTGCCTCAGTTTCCTCTGTCACCCTGCTAAAAATCGGTTACCGCCGCCTGCGTTTGCTGTGCGATGTGGTCAGTTCTTTGCTTTGACTCTTAATGAACCGCTGTTTTTGGTAATGACCTGTGAGATTTGGGAGGTAAAGGAATGATGCAACGTTTGGGCCGCTGGCTAGCATTGGCTTACTTTGTGGGCGTTAGCCTGTTGGGCTGGATCAACTGGAGTGCCCCAACCTTGGCGGCAACTGCATCCACCGAGGAAGAACTGGTCAATGTGGTAGATGAGAAACTTGGGACTGCCTTTGGTGAAAAAATTGACCTCAACAATACCAACATTGCCGCCTTTATTCGATACCGAGGTCTGTACCCAACCTTAGCAAAACTAATTGTTAAAAATGCCCCCTATCAATCTGTTGAAGATGTCCTAAACATTCCCGGTTTGACGGAGCGGCAAAAGGAAATTTTGCGACAAAACTTGGATCACTTTACCGTGACAGAGGTGGAAACGGCTCTCGTTGAGGGGGGCGATCGCTACAATAATGGGGTATACAAGTAACCGCCCTGGTTAGATAAATTTTGGATTAGCATTGACTCCCGCAACTTCTGAATTTGATGTCTTAATTATTGGCAGTGGTGCTGCGGGTCTCAGTGCTGCCCTTGCCCTTCCCTCCAGCTATCGCATTGGCTTGATTACAAAAACTGACCTCCAGCAATCCGCTAGTGGCTGGGCACAAGGTGGCATGGCTGCGGCCATTGACCCGACAGATTCCCCCTTGCTCCATGCCCAAGACACCCTAGCTGCGGGAGCTGGCCTCTGCGACCCAGTGAGTGTCCAGTTCTTGGTTGAGCAGGCACCGACACAGGTTGAGCGGCTCTTGTCTATGGGGGTAGCCTTTGATCGCACGGGCGATCGCCCTGCCTTGACCCTCGAAGCCGCCCATTCCCGTCCCCGTGTTCTTCATGCCGCCGATACAACGGGGCAAGCCCTAATTACCCCCCTGTTAAAACAGGTAACTGCTGCGTCCCATATCACTCTCTTGCCCAATAGCTTCGTCTTTGATCTATGGCTGGAGTCGGGGCAATGCTGTGGCGTGTGTCTATTGCATCAGGGACAGCTTCAGTGGCTGCGCTCTGGAGCAGTGGTTCTCGCCACAGGCGGGGGCGGTCAAGTCTTTGCCCAAACCACCAATCCTCCCTTGAGCACTGGAGATGGTGTGGCAATGGCATGGCGGGCGGGAGCGCTGATTCGCGATGTCGAGTTTTTCCAATTCCATCCCACGGCTCTTGCTGTTGAGGGGGCACCGCGATTCCTTATCAGTGAAGCAGTAAGGGGTGAAGGAGCGCATTTAATAGACCACACCGGTCATCGCTTTGTGGCGGAGTACCATCCTGCTGGCGAGCTTGCACCGCGGGATATTGTCAGTCGTGCCATTTACCGCCACCTGCAACAAACCCATGCTCCCCATGTCTGGCTGGACCTGCGACCAATTCCCAGCGATCGCCTGCACCACCGTTTTCCGAAAATTATTGCCGTCTGTCGGCGATGGGGCATTGACGTTGAGGAGCAGCCCATTCCCGTGTCCCCCGCCGCCCACTACTGGATGGGGGGAGTGGTCACTGATTTACAAGCCAAAACCAGCCTTCCCGGCCTCTATGCCGTTGGCGAAGTGGCCAGTACTGGTGTCCACGGTGCCAATCGCCTTGCTAGTAACTCCCTTTTGGAATGTTTTGTCTTTTCAGCTCAACTGGCATATCTGCATCCTCAGTCCCTTCCCTTGGCGGTGTCCCCTGTTGGCCGGCAAGCCCTTGAAATTAAACCCGTGAGTTTTCGTCAGTGGCGGCAAAATCTGCGCGAACTCCTGTGGCAAAGTGCTGGGATTTGTCGCGATGCGCCGACACTGATGGCTGCTCTTTCCCAAGTTAAGGAATGGCGCCAAGAGCTGCTGGCTCATCCAATTGCCATCGCCTTTCGTCAACTAGACCCCCGTTACTGCTATACCCTTAGCAATGAAGCCGCGCAGACCACCCTTTGGGAATGGGGCGAGCTACGCAATCTTTTGGACATTGCCTACTTAATTCTCAAAAGTGCCCTTTTTCGTGAGGAAAGCCGAGGCGGTCACTATCGCCAAGACTATCCCCAGCCCGATCCCAATTGGCAAATGCATACCCTGATTCGGGGAGAGCACTGGCAAAAAGCGCCGATTCAAGGCGTCCAGAGTAAACTATAGTTGCTATAGATTCCAAAAATTTTTTGCGGTGATCTATCCCTATGATGCAGTCACGGCGTGTGCAGGAAAGTTTGGTGGGTCTGGTGATCCTTGCAGGCTTAGCTACATTGGGGGGCAGCCTCCTCTGGTTGCGAGGCAATCTTGCCGGTGCCAACAGCTACACCCTTGAGGTGGAATTGGATACCGCACCGGGTTTGGCGGTGGGAACACAGGTGCGCTATCGCGGTGTCCAAGTGGGGCGAGTCACGGCGATTGGTTTTGACGCCAATGGTGTCCGAGTAACTGTGCGTGTCAATAATGTATTGATTCCCCGTGGCGCTGTACCCGAGATTCGGCAGTCGGGGTTTATTGGTCAAGCCTTTTTAGACTTTACCCCCAAGGAGCGAGTGCCGCAGATTCCAGAGGGTGTGACGGCGTTTGCGCCCAAATGTCAGCCAGAGTTGATTTACTGCAATGGCGATCGCGTAACCGGTGTACGTACTGCCAGCTTAGAAGATTTAGTGCGAGCGGCAACCCGCTTTACCACCGCCCTTGAGGAATCGGGAATTATTGACAATGCCAATACCCTTATTTTGGGGGCAACCCGCACCGTCAACCGTGCTGATCAATCCCTCATCAAGGTGAACACTGCCCTCGATAGCTTTAACGCCCTCAGCAGGGACGCCCGCACCGAACTACGGAATTTTAGCACTGCCTCTCAAGCCGTCACCCGTGCTGCCAACCAAATTAGTGAACTAGTTCAGGTCAACCGCAATACGATTAATTCTGCTTTACGCAACATTGATGGCGCTGCCCGAGATTTGAGAACCACGCTCAATGCCCTTCGTCCCCTGACGAAGCAACTGGAGCAGGGAGAATTACTGGCCAATTTGGATCGGCTCATTAAAAATGGTGCAGAGGCTGCAGCCAATCTCAATAAAGTTTCCGGAGCGCTCAGTAGTCCGATTATTATGCTGTCGATCGCCCAAACCCTAGATGCAGCACGCGCCACATTTATCAATGCCCAAAAACTGACAAATGATTTGCTCAAACTCACAAGCGATCAATCCTTTCAATCCGATTTGCGACGCCTCATTAAAATCCTGAGCCGCCTCTTAGCTTCAAGCCAAGACCTTGAGCAGCAATTCTTAGCACTCCATGGGACGGCCCCAGTAGAAACTCAGCCACCTCCCCCTAGTTCCGCCCCCAGTCCAACTGTGGCTGCAACGCCCCCTAAAGAGGAAGAAGCTGTCGTGACGAGTGATCCCTAGGCTGGCAAGTGGCTTAAAAAGCAGTTTCTGTTCGACCCGCAGAGGAGCCTCTTTTCGACCCCTCCGTCTTTTTCCTCGGAGTAAGGAGACGTTTGCTGCGAACCACAGGTGGATTTATGGTCCCTAGCTTAAATTGAGAGATTTTTGGGGCTAAGCGGGTTGCCTCTGTTTATCATAGACCTAAAGAATCAGTGTCTAGAGCCTAAGTTTTAGGGTAATTGGTTGTTACTGGGGATAGGACTCACCATGGAGAATGTCTTACCTGCGGTCTATTTAAGTGTGTTAATTGTTTTACTCGGCGTCTCAGCTTGGTTTGTGGTCAAGCAAATTCTGAAAACTCGCCGTATTGAGTCTAGCTTGGCACGCCTACAACGAAAACTCCAGCAGGAACCGGGCACCACCCAAGAATACTTCGAGCTAGGCAGTATCTACCTCACCAAAAAACTCGCCAGTCAAGCGATTCCCCTGTTTCAAAAAGCCCTGAAGGCCGCTGAAAGCGAAGGCGAAACTTATCTTGCCCCTATCTACAATGCCCTTGGCTATGCCTACTTCATGCAGGAGCAGTATGACTTAGCCATTCGCCAGTACAAAGAAGCCCTGAAAAATAAACCAGAGTATGTGACTGCTGCCAACAACCTCGGTCACGCCTATGAGAAGAAAAATTTACCCCAGCCAGCTCTTGAGGCCTATCAGCACACGCTGAAATACGACCCCAACAACGCGATCGCCCAACGGCGGGTAAACTCCCTGAAAAAACAGCTCAGTGGCACAGCGGCTTAAGGATACTCAATCAGTAAAAAACTGGCTAGGAGATTTCCCAACCAGTTCATAGAATTCATTGAGATGATTGAGCGTTATTGAGCTGGATGAGCCAACCCTCGGCTTAGGCATCCCCTTCGATGTAAAGGAATAGCAACCCCATCACCACCGTGGGCATCAGCCAGCAAACCACGGGAATAAAAATCCAAGGCAAAAAGGACGCAGCATAAGATCCCATCATAATCAGCGGTTCTCCTTCTGGATGTTCAAAATTAGGGTAACCAAGGCCCTAGTTAAAAAGACCGGTCATGATGCCATCGACAACAGAGAAGTTTTCAAGGAGGAAGAAGGCGACAAAGGCTGCTCCCATAGCACCCACAAAGAAGCCAGCCGTAAACTGACTCCAACCTTCAGCGGTTTTTAGGGGATCGCTACTGCTGCCACCTTTGCCACCTTTTTGAAAACTGACTAGACCATAGGCTGCTAAGCAGGCCGTGGCAATCAAAATCAGGGCGATACCAGAAATCAAACCGCCCAAGTTAGCCACATCGGAATCCCGTAGGGGACCGAGCTTGACCCAAGGACCAATGAGGAAGTAACCATGAGCCATGCCAATTTCCAGACCCCGCAGAATCGGAGAGAGGCCTTGACGATAGGCGGGGAGGTTACCAATAAATGTCTTTACTAGGTCAGAGTCGGAAATGGGTGTTGATAAGTGCCCCACAAAGGGATCGCCATTGTATGGCTTAACCAGTTCTTCTGCCATGATTTTTATTTCCCTAGCATTCCGTCATGTCCGCGCACAGGCACAGACCTAAGTGGTTATTCTAGGCAAGGGTGGGCGATCGCGCGAGAGCCAGCGTTCATCTCTTCAAGAAAGTTCATGTATCGCAACATCCCCTTACGCGGCCTCACCCCTGATCTTGGCTTAGTAGGTGGGTACGTTAGGATCGACTTCCCGACTCCAGGCGTTGATGCCCCCTTTGATATTGACTCCCTCAATGCCAGCTTGCTTAAGAATGCCTAGGGCTTTGGCAGAGCGCGCCCCCATTTTGCAGTGCACCAAGAGGCGATGGCCATTCACCAGACTGCGGATTTTCTCCACGCCTGGGCCATTTTCAATTTCCGATAGGGGAACAAGTACAGAGCCTGGAATCTTGGCAATTTCGTACTCATTGGGGTTGCGCACATCCACAAGGACGTAATCTTGGGCACCACTGTCCATGAGGGCTTTGAGTTCCTGCACGGTCATTTCGGGAATTTCTGCCATTTGTGCGGCCTCCTGGGCTTTGGCTTGACGAATACCACAGAATTCTTCGTAGTCAATGAGCTTGTCAATGACTGGCCGTTCGGGGTTCGGGCGCAGCTTCAGTTCACGGAATTTCATCTCTAGGGCATTGAAGAGTAGGAGACGACCACTGAGGGTAGTGCCCTTGCCAAGGATGATTTTAATTGTCTCTGTGGCTTGGATAACGCCGATAATACCTGGTAAAATTCCCAGCACTCCGCCTTCTGCACAGGAGGGCACAAGACCCGGCGGCGGGGGTTCGGGGTAGAGATCGCGGTAATTGGGGCCGCCTTCATAGTTAAAGACCGTGGCTTGGCCTTCAAAGCGAAAGATCGAGCCATAGACATTGGGCTTATTGAGAAGGACGCAGGCATCGTTGACCAAGTAGCGGGTGGGGAAGTTGTCGGTGCCATCTACCACAATGTCGTAGTCTGCCATGATCTCAAGGGCATTGGCGGCGCTCAAACGGGTTTCGTAGAGATCCACTTGGCAGTAGGGATTAATCTCAAGGATGCGGTGCTTGGCAGATTGAATTTTTGGCTTGCCCACCCAGGAGGTACCGTGGATGACCTGCCGTTGCAAATTGGAGCTATCAACCACATCAAAGTCGACGATGCCAAGGCGCCCTACACCCGCCGCGGCAAGATAGAGCAGCAGAGGTGAGCCAAGACCGCCGGTGCCAATACAGAGCACACTGGCAGCTTTGAGGCGTTTTTGACCCTCAACACCCACCTCCGGCAAAATCAGATGGCGGGAGTAGCGTTCATAGTCGTCTTTTGTCAGTTCAACCGTTGAAAGATCTGGATTTAGCATGGTAACCCTTCATCAAAAACGCGGCTGATCTAACCCGACCAGCAAGGGTGAGGGGATGCTCTTTATTGTACTTAGGAGCGGGACAGCGGATCTGCTGAGGTTTCAATAGTCAACACTTGGGGGGGAGTGGCATCCGGCGGATAGAGCATGGTGAATTGAACCCGGCGGATTTCTTGGGGTTGCAGCGTTAACCGCACCAGATCCTCTCCCTGTTGGCCTTGGCGTTGGACAAGGTGAATAATCCGACTTTGGGGGGTGCCTTGATCGTCGCGGAAGCGCAATCGGACACTGCCTCGGAAAAAAATGCGGTTGGGCGGCTCGGCAAAGAACCGTAATCCCTTAGCAGGGGTGTCGAACTTGATGGGAGTCTGTAGGGCAAGGCGCACGGTGTGGGGGCGATCGCCAGTGTTTTGCAGCGGCAGCAGCAAATCATATTCAACGCCGTAATTGCCATGGGCGGCATAGGCAGTATCAGGGTAGCGCCGCAGCAAAGGCGCGGTTTGAACTTGCCCCGTGCCCAAGCGCCCTCCTGCCAAGGAACTAATGGGATAGGAAAAGGCAGTGCCGGCTGCGGGAATGGGAATCGGCGGCTGTCGAGGATTGTGCCAGCGGGAACCAAGGGCAACACCAGCCACTCGGCCATAAATAATTTTGCCTCCTTGATGGGGAG
>NZ_JARJMS020000057.1:0-35248 GCF_029335995.1 Thermosynechococcus sp. Uc | reverse complement strand
CTGTTCCCCAACCCGGCAGTGCTGGTCTTTTGGCGCCTCCGCAACCCCCACGCCCGATGCCCACGGGAGAATCTCGCTTTTTACTGCCCTAGATATGCGTCATGGCTGTTCCAATTACTGAGTTGCTTACCCCTGAGATCCTCAAACCCGCTCGCTATTTAGGTAATGAGCGGGGTGCGGTTCATAAGCCGTGGCAGGCGGCAACAGTGCGCTGGGTACTCAGCTATCCGGAAATCTATGAAGTGGGCGCTTCAAATTTGGGACACATTATTCTCTACAACATTCTCAATGCCGTCCCCGATCAACTGTGCGATCGCGCCTACCTACCAGCGGCGGATTTAGCCGCTAAATTGCGCGCCACCCAAACCCCCCTCTTTGCGGTGGAATCCCGCCGCCCCCTTCAGGAATTCGACCTTGTGGGCTTTAGCCTCAGCTATGAGTTGGGGGCCACCAACATTCTCGAAATGTTGGACTTGGCTGGCTTGCCCTTGACGTGGCAGGAGCGACAACAGGCTTCCCTAGAGGAGATTCCCCTCATTTTTGCAGGTGGACAAACGGCCACCTCCAATCCAGAACCCTATGCCGATTTCTTTGACTTCTTTGCGCTTGGGGATGGCGAGGAACTCTTGCCAGAAATTGGCCTTGTGGTTGCCGAGGGCAAACGAGGGGGGTTGAGTCGGCAGGCGTTGCTGCTGGATTTGGCGCAGGTGCCGGGGGTCTATGTGCCCCAGTTTTACGATCGCCAGCCCAATGGCGCCGTCAAACCCAATCGTCCCGATGTGCCTGAGCGAATTCTGCGGCGGGTGGCCACCCCCATGCCCCACTACGCCATTGGCTTAGTGCCCTATGTTGAGACCGTGCACGATCGCCTGACGGTGGAAATTCGCCGCGGCTGTACCCGTGGCTGTCGGTTTTGCCAACCCGGTATGCTCACTCGACCTGCCCGCGATGTTGCCCCTGAGGACGTGATTGCCGCAATTGAAACCGGCATGCGCGCCACGGGCTACAACGAGTTTTCGCTGCTTTCCTTGAGCTGCTCAGACTATTTGGCCTTGCCGGCAGTGGGCGTGGAAATTAAAAACCGCTTGCAAAATGAGAACATTTCCCTTTCACTCCCCAGCCAGCGGGTGGATCGCTTTGATGAAAACATTGCTCACATTGTTGGTGGCACTCGCCAAGGGGGACTGACGTTTGCGCCGGAGGCCGGCACACAGCGACTGCGGGACATTATCAACAAGGGTCTTACCAATGCGGAACTGCTGCGGGGGGTAAAAACTGCCTACGAGCAGGGCTGGGATAAGGTCAAGCTCTATTTTATGATTGGCCTGCCGGGGGAAACGGATGCGGATGTTTTGGGAATAGCGGAAACAATCCGTTGGCTGAAGCGCGAATGCTGGATCAAAGGCCGCAAACCCCTCAGCTTTAATCTGACCATTTCCAACTTTACTCCCAAGCCCCATACCCCTTTCCAGTGGCATGCGGTGTCCACCGGTGAGTTCCTGCGCAAACAGGAGCTACTAAAGGCTGAATTCCGCACGATTAAGGGACTAAAGGCTAATTTTACCGATGTGCGCATCTCAGCCATGGAGGACTTTGTCGGTCGGGGCGATCGCCAACTAGGGCCAGTGATCCGCCGCGCTTGGGAATTAGGGGCACGGGAAGATTCTTGGTGGGAAAGCCTTGATCGCGCCTATGCCGCTTGGACTCAGGCGATTCAAGAGGCCGGTCTGGACTGGAAATATCGCCAACTGGAAGCCGGCGAGTGGAATGTCTTCAGTGGCAACAGCCACAACCTAGATGCCCCCCTGCCTTGGGATCACATTGATACGGGTATTAGTAAAACTTGGCTCAAGGAAGACCTCCGCCGTGCCCTTGAAGCAGTTGTCGTTCCCGACTGTTCCTTTGCAGGCTGCTCCCACTGTGGTGTCTGTGGCGTTGACTTTGGCCATAATGTGGTTGTACCGCCCCCACCGATTCCCCCTATTCAAGGGCAGCCCCAAGCCCCCCAAGAACGGGTACAACGTCTGCGCCTCACTTTTGGCAAAACGGGGGAAATGACGCTTGTGAGTCATTTAGATTTGCTCCGTCTCTTTGAGCGGGCTGTGCGTCGTGCCCACTTGCCCATTGCCTTTACGGGGGGATTTCATCCTTTACCGCGCATCTCTACGGCCAGCGCCTTGCCCCTTGGGGTGACCAGTTATGGCGAAATTGTTGACTTGGAGCTTTACCGCGAGGTAGAGCCGCAAACGGTGCTAAAGGCATTGCGGCAACAACTGCCCACAGAAATCCCCCTCTACACCTGTGAGGTGGTGCCCCTCAGTGAACCCGCTGCCAGTCAAGCCCTACGGGCAGCCACCTATGAGCTGCTGATTCGCGCGCCTGAACCCGTGGAGTGGGACACTTGGAAACAGTGGTTAGAGCAGCTGCAAGCTACGTCAGAAATTCTCCATGAGTTAACCACCAAGTCGGGGAAAACCCAAGTGGTGAATTTGCGCGATCGCCTACTGGAGAGTCACTTAAATGAGCGCCAAGACCACTGGCCGACGGTGAGCGTGATCTACACCGGCGTCTGTCGCAATGACGGCACATTTCTGCGGCCGGAGCATTTCCTTTATTTATTAGAAAAGGTGAGTGGTCTGTCCTTAGAATTGGGGGCGATCGCCCGCCAGAAACTGCACCTCGAAACACCATGAACTTAGCAACGCAAATTCGCAGCGGCCTGATTGTCTCCTGTCAAGCCCCACCAGACTCTCCCTTGGCCGCTCCAGAAATCATTGCCGCCATGGCAAAGGCAGCGGTTTTGCGGGGGGCAGTGGCCGTGCGCATCAATACTCCGGCCCATATTCAGGCGGTGCGCCAAGCGGTGAATGTCCCCATTATTGGCCTCTGGAAACAAGTCTTGCCCAACTATCCTGTTTATATTACCCCCCGCTTTGCCGATGCAGTGGCCGTTGCAGTGGCAGGTGCCGATGTCATTGCCCTCGATGCCACCGCGCGATCGCGCCCTGAACCTCTACAGGACTTGATTCGGCGAATTCACGATGAACTGGGCAAGCCCGTCATGGCCGATATTGACTCCCTAGAAAGTGCTGAAGCTGCCGTTGTGGCGGGTGCCGATTGGGTGGGCACAACCCTCTTTGGCTACACCGAGACCACGACGCATACCCCACCCCCCAGTTGGTCACTCCTGAGTCAGCTCGTTGAGCACCTTAAAGTACCCATTCTCTGTGAAGGGGGTATTACCAGTCCAACAATGGCTGCAAAAGCCCTAAATCTAGGCGCTTGGGCAGTGGTCGTGGGCACCGATATTACGGGTATTGACCTCAAAGTGCAGCACTATGTCCAAACTCTGAAGACAAATACAAAGCATGATTTTTAGCTCTAAATCCTATCCAATTCTATCGGTTTGTATATTTTCCTCTATATTCCGACCGATAAACGAGAGTTTATGGCAAGATAGAATCCGTAGCTAAAGATACATCGTTAGCCTAGGAGCCACCATCTATGAGCCTAAAACTTGGGGATGTCGTACCCAACTTTACCCAAGCCTCCTCCATGGGGGAGATCAACTTCTACGAGTGGGCAGGAGATAGCTGGGTTGTGTTATTCTCCCACCCAGCGGATTACACCCCCGTTTGTACAACAGAACTGGGCGAAGTGGCGCGGTTACGCTCAGAATTTGAGAAGCGCAATGTCAAAACCTTGGGTTTGAGTGTAGATAGTGTGGAGTCCCACCTCGGCTGGATCAAAGACATCGAAGAAGTTAACAACGTCAAGGTGGATTACCCAATTTTGGCAGACGAAGACAGAAAAGTCTCCACCCTCTACGATATGATCCACCCTAACTCCCTCAACAATCTGACGGTGCGCACAGTCTTTATCATTGACCCCCAAAAACGCCTGCGCCTCACCCTGACCTATCCCGCCAGCACCGGGCGGAACTTTGCTGAAATTCTGCGGGTCATTGATTCACTGCAACTCACGGACAACTACAGCGTGGCCACGCCGGTTAACTGGCAAGAGGGGCAAGACTGCGTGATTGTGCCCTCCCTCAGTGATGAAGAGGCCAAGCAGAAGTTTCCCAAAGGTTTCAATACCGTTAAGCCCTATCTGCGTTTAACGCCTCAACCCAACAAATAACCCCCAGATTCAATTAGCTCAGACAACCAGTAATAGCGACACCCTGAGCCGTTCGGGGTGTTTTTTTGTGCCTTGGTAGCATCCCAAGATAGGATAATCTTGCATGGCAAAACCAAGGAAAGGACTAGAGGCGGAATGCAGCGTTGGATCGTTTGGCTCTTGATACCCCTGATCGTGGGTTTAAGTGGGTGTGTTCAGGCAGATGTGGTCATTCAGCATCAAGGACAAACCGGGGGGAGCCTGACCTACACGCTGATACTGCCCCAGCCCGATCTGCCTTTTACAGAACAGGTGATCCAGCGGGCGCGTCGTTTGGGGGGAGTAGTTAAGGAACGGGATAAAACCCATCTTCAGGTGATGATTCCCTTTGACACGAGCCAGCAATTGGCTACGGTTCTCAACTATATTGGTGGCGTGCCCTATCTCCCCCAAGTCACTGCCAAGGCGGATATTTTTGACCAGAACTTTTTGCTCTTTGTGCGGGAGCGCTTTCGCTATGATATTGATCTGCGGCCGTTGGGCATTGAATCCCGTGATCAAGCTGTTCTTATGGCCCCACAGTCGCTCCTGAAGTTTCAACTTGCCCTAGAAACCCCTTGGGGGGCACGCCCCATTGAGCGCCCAGCCCCCACGAGTGATATGGTAGTGAACCCTCATCTTCAGCGGGGGAGCCATCGCCTGACTTGGACATTAATGCCGGGTTATCTCAATCACCTTGAGGCAGCCTATTGGTATCCGAGTCCCTTAGGCTGGGGCACCTTGGCAATTGTGGGCTTACTGGTACTAGGCAATTGGTTATACACTCGTCTGCCTAGGAGTCGTTCAACCTAGATTTCCATGAGATGGCCTCGCCCTCCGGAGAGCTGGCAACAGTATCTTGTCTATTTATTAGCAGGGCCTCTGATTGTCCTGAACCTCTGGGTAGTGGAGCAAGTTTACCTCTATTTTGAGTATCCAATTAATATCCTTGTCATTGCTGCCATCTTGGCGTTTTTGCTGAATCAGGTGGTCATTCGTCTTTGTGCTCGTGGTCTGCGCCGACGGCAGGCGATCGCCCTTGTGTTGCTGATTACCCTTTTGGTCGCCAGTGTCTTGATGCTCTTGCTGCTGCCCCTTGCCATTCAACAGGCGGAGGAACTTCTCAATCAACTGCCAGAATTGGCGGATACCAGCAATCAAAATTTGCGCCATCTGGATCAACTCCTGCATCGCTATCGCTTCCCTGTGGGGGTGAATGACTTGATGGAGGAGCTGACCATCCAACTTAAAGGGATTACGGCGATGCTACCCGGTGTGGCAATTACAACTCTGACTAAGTTTGTGGATGTGCTACTGGTGCTGATTTTAACGGTGTATATGCTCTTTTATGGCAGTGAGATTTGGCGCGGCTTAATGAAGTTAGTGCCCAAGCCTTGGCGACAGATCGTGGATTATTCCCTACGGCTAAATATTCGCAGTTTTTTCTCGGCGCAGCTTTTTTTGGGGCTGTTTATGTTTCTTGCCCTCATTCCCTTTATGGTGGCCTTCAATGTCAATTTTGGCTTTCTTTTTGCTGTGATCATTGGTGTTGCCCAGCTCATTCCCGTAGTGGGGGCGACCTTAGGCATTGGTTTAGTGACACTGTTCATCCTGTTTCAAGATGCGTGGCTAGCTTTAAATATTTTGGCGATCGCCGTGGTCTTACAGCAAATTAAGGACAATGTGCTCACCCCCAAGTTGTTGGGGGACTTGATGGGACTCAATCCCCTCTGGCAGTTTATTGCTCTGCTTATTGGCGGACGGGTGGCGGGTTTCTTGGGAATTTTGCTGGCGATTCCCTTAGCAGCAACGCTAAAAACAGTTCTAGAATCTGAGCCTCTCCAAGACACCTAGACTAATTGACGGCGGGCGAGTGAAACGTTTTGATAACCGTACACACGCTATGACCGCCAATGTTCATCATGATGGCATTTGTGATACCACACATCACGCCACTCATCAGGGGAACTGCCCGTGCAGGGAGAGTAAGACTTTTGCTTGAGACCTTGCCCACAATCTGCCGTAAGAGGGGACGCGGAAGCTGCTTAAAGACTGAGGTCAGTACGGGAGATAAATTCTTCTGTGCAGCCCCTTGGTTCAAGGTCCTGAAGATTTGCCGACAAAATTGCCTGCCAAAGTAGTTTGCGAGTTCAGCGGCCGTCACCCCCAAGGCGGCAGGAATTAGGATCATCAGCACGGCCTGATCTTCGGTGTCTAAGCCGTGGATGGTGAATAGCGCTGCTGCCAGCTTAGTTTGGGCATGGTAGAAGTAGGCAACGTCTAGGGGCACACCAGCCAAGCCAATGACACCAGTGGCTACTCCACAGCCCAGTGACCACAACGTGGCTTCATTAATGGCGTGGTTGGTCATGCGATCGCGATCGCCCTCCCAGCGAGGATCGCGGAGAAATTGGTATCCCCATTGTCGCCCCTCTTCGATGGCAGGGAGCAGGAGCTTGAGCAGCCAATCGGGGGGAAAATAACTCTCAGGGATAGATGATACTAGAGCCATACGTTTATCAAGTGATCAAGGAAGTCAAGAGTTTATCCAAAAGATAGGGGTACGGTAGGTGATTATTTAGGTACAGCCGCCGTCAGTACTTCGTGCCCCTGGGGCGTCACTAGGACATCGTCTTCAATGCGTACCCCAATGCCGCGCCAGCGATCGCCAATCTCAGGTTGTCCCTCAGCGGGCGTTGCTTCAGGATGAATATAGATTCCCGGCTCTACCGTCAGCACTTGACCCGGTTGCAGTGTTACCCATGTGTCCTTGTTGTGCTTGTAAAGACCCACATCATGGACATCAAGACCCAGCCAATGACCGGTGCCATGCATAAAAAAGGTGCGATATTTCTGAGTGTTGTTCTCTTTACCTTCATTGATGAGGGCATCAACGTCGCCCCGCAGCAGACCAAGGTCAACTAGACCCTCAACAATCACCCGCACAGCCGCATCGTGGATTTGATTGTACGTATTTCCTGGGCGCACCTGCTCAATAGCCGCTTTTTGAGCTGCGAGGACAATCTCATAGATCGCCTTTTGTTCCCCGGTAAACTGGCCACTCACAGGAAAAGTGCGGGTAATATCGGCGTTGTAATAGCGGTAGGCACAGCCAGCATCAATCAAAAGTAAGTCTTTTGCCGCCATTTCCCGTTGATTCTCAGTGTAGTGGAGCACACAGGCATTCGGTCCGGAGGCCACAATTGGGGGGTAGGCAGGGCCATCCCCCCCCCGCAGGCGAAATAGATGCTCGATCTCCGCCTGAATTTCATATTCCCAGCGACCGGGGGCAGCTACTTCGCGGGCACGCTGATGGGCTTCAACGCTGATGGCGATCGCTTGGCGCATCAAAGCCAATTCAGCCGCTGATTTAATTTGCCGCATCGGTGCCAAAAGAATACTCGGGTCAGCAATGGCACGCGGCCCTGTACCTCGTTTTGGTAGGCTGGCTAGCAGTTGTTGGTAGTGCTTGAGAATCAGTTGATTAAAGCGATCGTTATGACCAAAGTGGTAGTACAGCGGATCCCCTGTCTCCAAATAGCGAGGGAGGTGTTGCTCTAGCTCGCCGATGGGATACACCGCATCTGCGCCTAACTGCTCCTTTGCCGCCTCGACCCCAAGGCGTTTCCCTGTCCAAATCTCTTGGCTAAAATCCTTGGGCTGTACAAAGAGTATATACCGATGCTCACTGTGGTTCGGCGCAAAAACAGCAACCGCTTCTGGCTCATTAAACCCCGTGAGATAGTAAAAATTACTGTCTTGGCGAAAGTTATAGTCCACATCATTGTGCATGATGGCGCGCGGGGCACTACAGAAAACAGCGACACCCGTGCCTAATTTCTCTAAAAACTGCTGCTGTCGTTGCTGGTACTCTGCTTTCATCGCACCCTAAGAAGGGGTCAGCCAAAGGTGACCCTTTGGAAAATGGTTTGGTGGGGGCGGAGGGACTTGAACCCTCACGACTTGTTTAAGGTCAACGGATTTTCATCCTCCTGCCGCTTTCGCGACCACCCCTTGGGTGTTGAGGATTGGACTCTCCCTTTACCCGCGTAGAACATCTACGGTAGGGTAGCTCCCGTCGAGTCTCTGCACCTTCCGTTTCCCTAAGGTTTGGGGGTTGAGAAACGGCTTGGCTCAGGATTGCCATATTTGCCCTTTGGACAAACGTAGGTTTCCCTGAATTTGAGAGCATTCACTTAATAGATTTCTCTACTAAGGCTCAATTTCTTAAGTCCGCAGCGTCTACCATTCCGCCACGCCCCCTTAAGTATCGCTACTATATCACCTTGGCTTTTGGGGATGCAATTCCTAAAAGCGTTGGTAATAGGTCTGCAAAGCCTCTAGGAGGCGTTCATTTTCAATGTTGCGGCGCACGGCCACTCGAAAGTAGGAAGCACCCAATTCAGGAAAACTGCAACAATCGCGAATCAAGATTCGATGCTCCTGGAGGAGATAGGTTTGCAGGGGCAAAATTGAGTCTGTTGCTTGGATGAGTAGAAAGTTCGCCTGGCTCACGGTTGCTACGTTCAGTTCAGGTACAGCATTCAGAGCTTCCGCAAAGGCCTGACGTGCTGGAGGCAGCCATGTCCAAGTCTGTTCCTGAAAGGGGCGATCCCCCAAGGCAGTCACCCCTGCAATGATGGCCAAACTGTTCACACTCCAGGGATCGCGCCACGATCGCCAGCGTTGCCACCGTTGCGGTGAAGAGACACCATACCCTAAGCGCAGACCCGCCAAGCTATAGAACTTTGTCAGCGATCGCAGCACAATCAAATTGGGATACTGAGGCACCGCCTCCACTAGCGACTCGCTGGCCGCCGGAGGCAAAAAGTCCATAAAGGCCTCGTCCACCACCACTAGGGCACCCGTTTCTAGCAAGGGCTGAAGCTGATGGCGCAACCAGAGGTGTCCGCTGGGGTTATGGGGATTGTTGATGAGGATGGCATCTGCAGGCGTCAGGGAGGGGGCGATCGCCCCAAAACCCGTTTGCACTTGTGTTAAGGCAATGGGGACAGTGGGGCAGGCAAAAGCTGTCAGCGCCCGCCGATAGTCGGCAAAGGCAGGGGTAATCAAGTAAACCTGTCGGCGATCCGCACACTCACGGCCTACCCACGTCAACAGCTCAGCGGCGCCGTTGCCGACCAAGAAATACTGCCTTGGCAATTGATGGACTGCAGCAAGGGCATCCACCAAAAGACGGCAATCGGGATCTGGATAGTCACGAATGGTGGGCAGCGCAGCCTGAAGGGCAGCTATCACTGAGGCAGGAGGTCCCCAAGGGTTGAGACTGGCAGAGAAATCCAAGATCTCAGGGGGGGCACAGCCCGCGATCGCTGCTGCCCAAGCTAAATTGCCACCGTGGCGTGGAGGCATTCAGACTACTTTTTTTTGCCCTTAGTTTCGGGTTCAGAAGCTGCAACAGGAGCGACTTTTTCTTTAAAAAGTTTCCCTGCTGAAAAGGCAGGTACCCTTGTTGCCGGAATTTGCATCTTTTCTTTAGTTTTTGGGTTGCGCCCTTCTCGAGCTTTGCGCTCGCGCGGTTCAAAGGCACCAAAGCCTACAAGGGTCACTTTTTCTCCCTTGGCCACTGCCTCCATGATTTCCTCGACGGTGGCCGAGATAATCGCCTCGACTTGCTTTTTGGTGACGTTGTTAGTGCTGTGGGCACGACTAAACACAGCATCCACAAGTTCGGCTTTGTTCATGGGGATCACTCCATAGAGACATTAAAGTTTGTTTGATTGGCTAACAAACAAGCGAAAGGCACGAAACCCTTGCCTATTCTTGATTTCAAGCCTCATTCTAGAATAGCCAGACCCCAACTGGAACCTGGAAACCTTTAAGATATGTGGTTTTCAGGCACTTTTATCCATTAGAAATCCCTCAAACCCTTGACCCATAGGACTTTTGCTATATTCTAGCCCCTTTGCAGCGATGATTTAGGGCAGCGGCAGTTGTTAGAAAAATTAACAAATCATGGTGTCCAAAGGTCGAAATATCGCTTTAGAGGACAAAAAAGCCCCATAGCTCAGGCAATGGGGCATTAAAAATTTAATGATTAGTTCACAGCGTTGTTTATTCCCTAGGCATCATCTAAGGCGGCAATGCCGGGGAGTTCTTTGCCTTCGAGGAGTTCAAGGCTGGCACCGCCGCCGGTGGAGATGTGGCTCATGCGCTCAGCGACGCCAACTTTTTCAACAGCGGCCACGGAATCGCCACCGCCAATAATTGTCGAGACGCCCTCACTGGTGAGGTCGGCTAAACAGCGGGCGATCGCCTCGGTGCCCTTGGCAAATTGATCAAACTCAAATACCCCCATTGGGCCATTCCAGATCACCGTTTTGCAATCTTGGAGAGCCTCTTGGAAGCGCTGAACCGAAGCAGGCCCAATATCTAAACCCATCCAGCCGTCGGGAATTGCCTCGATACTGACCACTTGGCTATTGGCATCGGCGGCAAAGTTATCGGCCACAACCACATCCGTGGGCAAGAGCAACTCCACCCCTTTTTCTTGGGCTTTGGCTTCGAGATGTTTGGCTAATTCCAGTTTGTCTTCCTCCACGAGGGACTTACCTACGCTCAGACCCCGCGCCCTGTAGAATGTAAAGATCATGCCACCGCCAATTAGCAATTTATCTACTTTTTCTAAAAGGGCTTCGATTACACCAATTTTAGAGGACACTTTTGATCCGCCGACAATCGCAGCAAGAGGACGGCGGGGATGCTCAATGGCATTTTGGAGATATTCCAGTTCTTTTTCAATTAAAAACCCAGCTACGCAGGGACTCAGGTATTGAGTCACGCCCGTAGTTGAAGCATGGGCACGGTGCGCGGTGCCAAAGGCATCATTGACATAGACTTCCGCACAGGCGGCCAGTTGCTTGGCAAATTCAGGATCATTTTTTTCTTCCCCTGGATGGAAGCGCACATTTTCGAGGAGGCAAACATCGCCATTGGCCATTGCTTGGGTATGGGCAACTACGGCCTCGCCAATGCAGTCATCCAGCTTCGCCACAGGCTTGTGGAGCAGTTCGGAGAGCCGCTGAGCCACGGGGGTGAGGCGCAGTTTATCATCCACGCCCTTAGGACGGCCAAAGTGGCTGACAAGAATCACCTTGGCACCTTTGCTGATTAAGTCTTGAATCGTCGGCAGTGCGGCGCGGATACGGGTATCATCGGTGATGACGCCATTCTCATCAACGGGAACGTTAAAATCAACCCGCACGAGGACACGCTTCCCTTCTAAGTCGGCAGTGGATAACTGCGCCACGGATTTTTTAGACACGCTAGAGCCTCCTAAATGCGTTAAAACGTAGATGATAGTACTAGGGGTATAACAATTTCGGCTAGCGATGGAGTGATGCGCTACAAATCCCTCACCTGACCCTCATTCTACCCAAGGGCGTGCCCTTCCACTTGACTCCAATGAGGTGAACTCTATGTTCAAAACGATTCTTTTTCCCATTGACCGTAGCCGTGACACCCAAGAAGCCATGCCCACCGTGGTTGAGATGGTGAAGCTGTTTCAGAGTCAGTTGTTTCTACTGTCGGTGGAGGACAGCCCAGAACCGGATACAGAGCTAGAAGCAGCGATCGCCGAATTTTTAAATCGAGCGAAGGAAGCCTTTGCCCAACATGCGATTGTGGCGGAAACACTGCTGCGGCGCGGCAAACCTGCTTTTGTGATTTGTGATGTGGCCGATGAGATCAATGCCAATTTGATTATTATGGGCTGTCGGGGAACAGGTCTTACGCCGGAGGGGTTCCAAGAAAGTGTCAGCAGCCGTGTGATTAACTTGGCGCCCTGTCCGGTCTTGGTGGTGCCCTAAGTGGTGCGCAACTCAATCTTGCGGCGCTTAAAGTTTTGTCACAGGCAGTCTCCCCCTTGGGGCGATCGCCGATGATCAAAGAATGTGTTGTCTTGTGGTTGATCTGCATGCTTGATTCAACAGAGGTTACTTCCGCTGCTTTTTCCCCTGCTACCGATCAACTGCAAGCTTTGGGGGTATATGTTACAATCCATGGCCATTTCTACCAGCCCCCCCGCGAAAATCCCTATCTCAATGCCATTGAACACCAGCCCAGTGCCCAGCCATTCCACGATTGGAACGAGCGGATTTACTACGAGTGCTATCGCCCCAATGCCTTTGCCCGTATTTTGAACGATCGCGGTGAGGTCATTGACATTGTCAATAACTTTGAATACCTGAGCTTTAATATTGGCCCGACTCTCTTTAGTTGGCTTGAGCGCTACGATCTGGAGGTCTATCAACGGATTATTGAAGCCGATCACCACAGTTGTCAGCGCTTCAATGGCCATGGCAACGCGATCGCCCAAGTCTATAACCATATGATTTTGCCCTTGGCCAACTATCGCGATAAACTCACACAAATTCGTTGGGGCAAAGCCGACTTTCGGCGGCGGTTTGGCCGAGAACCAGAGGGGATGTGGCTTGCGGAAACCGCGATTGATGATGAAACTGTAGCTGCCCTGATTCAGGAGGGGATTCGCTTCACGATTTTGGCACCTTCCCAAGCCCAACGCTGTCGTCCTATCCTCGCTGATGGTGACAGCGAGTGGATTGAAGTCAGCGGCAGCCAAATTGATCCGACACGCCCCTATCGCTGCTATTTACCGGGGGGCGATCGCCAGCGCGATTACCTAGACATTTTCTTCTACGATGGCCCCATTTCGCGGGACATCGGCTTTAGTGACTTGCTCACAAGCTCACAATTTCTAGCAGGACGGTTGGGGCAGGCAGTGCGCGGTGATCATCGCCCCAGTCAAATTATTGCCGTTGCTACCGACGGTGAGACCTTTGGCCATCACAAATATGGCGGCGAAAAGACCCTCGCCTATGCCTTTAAGGTGGAATTTCCCCAGCGGGGCTGGCAAATCACCAACTTTGCCTATTACCTGAGCCTGTTTCCACCCACATGGGAGGTAGAACTTAAACCGGTTACCGCTTGGAGTTGTGCCCATGGCGTGGATCGCTGGCAGGACAATTGTGGCTGCGGTGGCGGTGGCGAGTGGCATCAGCTTTGGCGACGCCCATTGCGGAATGCGCTGAACTGGCTGCGGGATGAGCTAATTGACCTCTATGAAACCCTGGGGGGCGAGCTATTTCAGGAGGTTTGGGCTGCCCGCGACGCCTATATTCAGGTGATGGGCGATCGCTCCCCAGAAACCCTGCACCGCTTTTTGGCGCAACATCAACGCCGTCCCCTGAGTCAAAGCGAACAAATTGATGCCCTACGCCTGCTGGAGATGCAGCACCATGCCCTGCTGATGTTTACCAGTTGTGGTTGGTTCTTTGATGAACTCTCACGGCCTGAGGGGGTACAAATTCTCCGCTATGCGGCACGGGCGATCGAGCTTGCAGGGGATGTTGCCGGTGTGCAGTTGGAACCCGAGTTTGTCGAACGTCTGGCAGCCGCCCCCAGCAATGTACCACAGTTTGGCAATGGGGCAGGGGTCTATTACCAGTTGGTGAAAACAGCTCAAATTAGCTTGCAGCAGGTGGCCGCCCACTATGCCATGAGTTCCCTCTTTAATAGCTACCCCCGCCAACATCAGCTCTACTGCTATGAGATTGAGCAGGGGGATTATCATCTACAACGCATGGGCAGCCTGACATTGGCGATCGGCCAGATTCAACTCACTTCAACGATTACAACCGAGTCACAACTGCTGATCTTTGCTGTCTTGCATTTGGGGGGCTGGGATTTCCACTGTGCGATTCAACCCTTCCAAGGGCGGCGCGAATATAGCCAAATTAAAACCCATCTCCTGCAAGTTTTCCAACAGGGCAGTGCGGCGCGGGTGGTTATGGCAATTACGGAACGCTTTGGGGGGGTGGCCTACAGCTTGGACGATCTCTTTGCAGAGGAACGACATCGCCTCATGGGTGTGCTGGCACGGGAAACCCTCACCCGCTTGGATCAGCTTTATACCCAAGTCTATCGCGATAACTATGGGATTCTCATGGGGTTTCAGCGGGATGGCCTGAGTGTGCCCCAAGAATTGCAGGTCGCGGCAGCGGTGGCTTTGACCCATCGGGCTATTAGCCATTTGCGGAGTTTAGAGCAAGACCTCAGCGATCTTGGTGATTTGCCCTTGACAGATCTGCAAAGCCATTTAGCAGAACTGACAGCGATCGCCCGCGAAGCGCGGTTGTTGGGCTGCCATCTTAGTCTTCAGGAGCAACAGCGGCGCCTCGAACAGCAAATTAGCACCGGATTGCGTTACCTTGCCCATCACCTCAGCAGTGATACCCTTAGCCAGTTGAGTCCGCTGCTTCAAGACTTGATTACAATTGGGGATGCTTTAGGTTTGCACCTGAATTTGGATCGGGCACAGGAGCAGCTTTATACCCTCATAGGTGAACTACGCCAGAATGGCATGCACCTTACCGAGGGCGATCGCCGTCACCTACAAACCTTAGCCACTCGCCTCAAGGTTGATCCCCACCTATTGGTTGCCCTCTCTTCCTGAGGAAGAACGCCGGCTCCCTCCAGTACAAATCCGAAAAGAAGGTCGTCCCCGGAGGGCGGCGGAGGGGCGATCGCAAGCATGGCTGAGCGGCACATCAGCGCGTTCCTAGTACTCGATTTCCAGCAGATGAAGAAAGTTGCCTCTGGCAAGACCAAACCAGTCTCTCGCTTCGCTAAAGTCAGCAAGCTAACTGTATTACTGACATCTTCCCCGTCCTGGAGGCCAAAGATGCCTACAGCGCTCAGGCGCAGCATTGAGCTGCTCACTTCACAGGCCATCTGGGCGTGTCTCCCCCTTAGTCTTAATCCATTAATTGCGCACCCGCAAGACCCAGTTCCGGCGTAGCTAAACCAAAACCCAAAGACGGCGGCGCTTGCTGCGCACAGGGTCAACTTGGGTATGATCCAAAAAGTGTGTGAGGAGTGCGTATGTCGTTAACGTCGCCAGAAATGGCGCAGGCAAAAGCTGCCGCTGTGGCGCCCCTAACCTCTGAACAAGGACTGATTCCGCGGGTATTGCAACCGGCGTTGCGTTGGTGGCTAGCCTCCCAGTTGGAGCAGGCAACGGAATTGGCAATTGAAATTCAAGGGGGCGATCGCCAGATTCTGCGGGGGTATTTACCCCATGTGCGCGTTGCCGCCGCTAGGGCGAATTATCGCGGCATTCAATTGCGCCATGCCGTAGTCCAGGCGGAACAGATTCAGATAAATCTAGGACAGGTGTTGCGAGGGAAACCCCTCAAACTGTTGGCAGCAGTGCCCGTGCATGGGGAAGTGGTTCTCAGCCAAGAGGATCTCAGCGCCTCCTTGGGAGCGCCCCTGCTGCAATCCGGCCTGCGGGAACTGCTGAAACTCTTGGATCAGCGGGGCTTAGGCAAAGCGGGGGTCAATCTCCAAGAGTGGCAATTACTGCATACACAGGGAGAATTGGGGGCTGGTTACCTCCACCTCGTGTTCTCGATGGTGAATGCCCAAGGGGAGCAGATAGATTGGCATTTGAGGATCCGTCTGCGCTTACAGGATGAGCGGACGCTCTGTCTAGAAAATGTGCACTGGCCAGGGGAACCTAACACGCACCCCACAGTGGCCATTGATTTGGGGGACGGGGTAGCTATTCAGGAGTTGCGGCTAGAGGCGGGGAGCCTCAGGGTGCGGGGAATGATTTGCATTTATCCCTAGGTTACTCAGTAATGCTGCCACGCGCTCTAAATCCTTGACCCCCGGCCGGCTTTCCACACCACTGGCTAAATCAATGCCTTGGGGTTGGGTTTGGGCGATCGCCTGACGACAATTTTCGGGCGTAATCCCCCCCGCCAGCCACCAGGGGCAAGGGATCTGTAGGCCTTTAAGCAGTGTCCAATCAAAGGGCTGACCCGTACCCCCCAACTGCTGGGGATGATAGGCATCCAAGAGAATGCGATCCACGATGGCCGCATAGGCGGGAATCTCCGCCAGTGTTGCCGCCGATCGCACCCGCAGGGCTTTGATCAGCACGCGCTCGGGGAAGGTATCGCGCACCTGCTGGCAAAATTCAGGAGATTCGCTGCCATGGAGCTGCACCCCTTGTACCCCTGTGGTTGTAACAAGATGTTGCAATTCTTCCAGATTGGGATTGGCAACAACGGCTACGGTGAGCACTGAAGGGGGCAATAGGCAGCAAATGTCTGCAATCACTTCTGGGGGCACATAGCGGGGTGAGCGGCGCACAGCAATAAACCCAAGGGCACGGACGCCCATTTCGGCGATCGCGACTGCCTGCTCTGGCAAAGTCAAGCCACAAATTTTGACGGCAATGGTTGTGGAGATGGTTGAGTTAAGCATTTGTAACGAGATGCACTATTTTGTAACGAACTGGGGCAGGCAATCAGGCCGTTCCGTATAATTCATGGGCAATTGTACCCATTTAGGAGGAACCATGGTGTTAGCCACACTCCCCGATACGACTTGGACGCCCTCTGTGGGTTTGGTGGTGATCCTCTGCAACCTGTTTGCGATCGCCATTGGCCGCTATGCCATTCAATCACGGGGAAAAGGCCCCGGTTTACCCATTTCATTGCCCGCCCTCTTTGAAGGCTTTGGTCTGCCGGAACTGCTGGCTACCACGAGCTTTGGTCACCTGTTAGCGGCGGGGGTTGTCAGTGGCCTACAGTACTCCGGTGCTCTCTAGGGTCGGAATACCACTGGCAATCTGACGAGAAATGAAGGGCAATACCTCTGTATTTGTACTGGCGGTGCGATTTTCCACAAAGACCACCAAGGTATAGGGGCAGTGATCGGGTAGTTCAATATAGGCGGCATCATGGCGTACCCAACTGGTGAGTCCCGCCTTTGACCACAGCTTTGCCCCCGGCGGTAGCCCTTCCCCCAAAAAGCCCTGCACTTGGTTTTCTGGATCCTCAGCCAAAAGCTCTGGATCCAGCGATCGCTCCAGCAACTCCATCATGGCTTGACTAGCCTGAGCAGACACTGCCACGCCGCCAACGATACTGTGGAGCAGCCTAGCGGTTGCATTGGTGGTTAGCCGATTTGCATTCTGGCGATCGCGCCCGACAAACTCCTGTTCTCGCCCATAGGGGCCATCACACCACGTTTTTTGATTCACGTTGATAGGAGCTAGCTCTGGCCACCCCAACGACTGAAAATAGCGATTGACAATATTCCGCTGGTATTGCCATGTCCGAAAGGGTTCCAGCGGCAGCACCGGACCACTGGTGGTTCCTGTGAGCATATCCACCACCAAACTAGTCGCATCATTGCTGGAGTCCACAATCATATCCCGCATAGCGCGTTCCAATTCCGCATCGGGTTGGAGCATACCACTGTGGAGCCATTCATGACAGGCCACCAAATAAAACAGCTTCACAACGCTGGCTGGATAGAAGGGCACGTCGCCCCGATAGTCGGCACCGGGGATCGAGTATTGCCAAAATTCCGCTGCGGTGAGGGCACCCCCAGTATTGACGGGAATGGGCGGCGGATACACCAGTAAAGTCAGGGCAATGTCCTCTTGTCCTAGCCAAGGAAACTGTTGCCAAGTGGCTTGAAGCGTCCGTGCGACTAAATCCGTAAGATAGGGGCTAGTCTGAAAAAAAATCATCTATCACTCCTATTCGGGGGATCGCTCAACACCATTGCAGGCACCGGAATAGACCAACCCCCGCTCCACATCCATTGTCAAGATTGTGCCTTCCCGAATCAGGCGGGTGGCATTTTTGACCCCGACAATCACCGGAATTCCCAGCCGCAACCCCAAAACTGCCGCATGGCTAGTGAGGCTGTCCTCTTCGGTAATAATGCCTGCCGCTTTGCGAATGGCTGCTACGAGTTCAGCACTGGTGCGCTCGGCAACTAAAATTTCCCCACTGTTAAACGTGCGCACCGGCATTCCTTCATGCACCACCCGTGCCGGGCCACTCACCGACCCATGACCAATGCCACAGCCCCGCCCCATCACTGAGGTGACCAGTTCCACCTTGATCATGTCCGTGGAGCCAGGCACCCCTTGGAGTGTACCAGCAGTCATCACCACCAGATCCCCCTCCTCGAGGAAGCCCCGCTCCTGAGCCGCATTAATAGCTGCTTGAAATGATTGCCGCATCGAAGGGTGATCTAATGTCAGCAGCGGTTCTACCCCCCAGACCAACTGCAACCGCCGTGCCACTTCAATGTGGGGGGTTGCTGCCAAGATGGGAATTTGAGGACGGAACTTAGAAACATTCCGCGCTGTTGCCCCTGTTTTTGTTTGGGTAATAATTGCCTTAGCCTTGAGTTGAGCTGCCACTTGTCCTACCGCTTGGCTAATGGCATTGGGAATCGAACGCACTGCCATCGACTCAACAACGGGAGGCTGGCGCAGTTGGGGTTGGTTGTCAATGCGGGCGGCAATGGTGGCCATCATCTTCACCGCCTCAACGGGATAGTCCCCCATCGCCGTTTCGTTGGAGAGCATCACCGCGTCCGTGCCATCGAGAATGGCATTGGCAACATCGGAAATCTCCGCACGGGTGGGGCGGGGGCTTTTCACCATGCTGTCCAGCATTTGTGTGGCCGTAATCACGGGAATGCCCAAGCGGTTAGCTGCGGCAATGAGCCGTTTTTGCAGAATCGGCACATCTTCAGCGGGCAATTCAACCCCTAAATCGCCCCGTGCCACCATCACGCCATCACAAAGAGAGAGGATGGCATCCATTTGCTCGATCGCCTCATGCTTTTCGATTTTGGCAATCACCGGCACCTGCTTACCGGCATTGGCAATCAGTTCTTTAATCTCCAGCACATCTTGGGGATTGCGAACAAAACTGAGAGCCACCCAATCCACCCCTTGATTGAGGCCAAACATCAAATCCTCACGATCTTTTTCGGTCAGGGCTTTAATCGAGAGGTAAACCCCCGGAAAGTTGACCCCCTTAGCATTGGAGAGGGTACCCCCAACAACCACTCGGCAGTGGAGTTCACCAGCTTCCCTATCCACTTCTTCCACCACCATTTCAACGCGGCCATCATCCAGCAGAATGGTAGCCCCGACGGGAACCTCTTGAGCCAAGGGGGGATAGGTAATGGAACTTATATGCTGATTGCCCATGATAGAGCGACTAGTGAGGGTAAAGCGATCGCCCCGCTTCAGGGAAATAGAGCCATGTTCAAACTTGCCAAGGCGAATTTTGGGCCCTTGCAAGTCCTGCAAAATGCCTACAGGTTGCCCCAATTCATAGGAGATCTGGCGAATCAGGCGGATGCTGCGCTGATGATCGTCGTGGGTACCATGGGAAAAATTCAGACGCAGGGTGGTCGCTCCCGCTTGGATAATCGCTCGCAGTTTATCGGGGTGGCTGACGGCTGGACCAATGGTGGCGACAATTTTGGTGCGTCGTTGCAACGGCTGATTGGACATACAGGATTAATCGTTAAGCTCCAACAGGTTACCGTATTTTGTGGAACGCTCTAATATGCGCAAAGTAGCGTTTGAACACAGCTCTACGGCACGAGTGAATTAAATATAAACATCTGTTTCTAGCCTACAGCGATCGCCGACCCCTTGAGTGAGTTGCAGCGGCTATAATTTGAGAATAATTCTCACGTTTGACACACCGCCTATGACGACCTCTCCCGTTTCTACAACCGCCAAAATGGACACACTGAAGCACGGCCTGCCAGTGACAATTATTACGGGGTTTCTCGGCAGTGGCAAAACAACGCTCCTCAACCATATCCTGACCAATCAAGAGGGGCTGAAAACTGCTGTGCTCGTTAATGAATTTGGTGAAATTGGCATTGACAATGAGCTACTGGTGGCCAGTGAGGACGACATGGTGGAACTCAGCAATGGCTGTGTCTGCTGCACGATCAACGAGGATTTAGTAAATGCTGTCTATCGGGTTCTTGAACGCCCCGATAAGGTGGACTATCTAGTGGTAGAAACGACGGGGCTAGCGGATCCTCTGCCAGTGGCCTTGACATTTTTAGGTACCGATCTGCGGGATCTCACCCGATTAGATTCGATTATTACGGTGGTGGATGCAGAAAACTTTAGTCTCGATCTGTTCAATAGCAGTGCTGCCCAAAGCCAAATTGCCTATGGCGATATTATCCTTCTCAACAAAGCGGATTTAGTGACTGAGGAACGCTTGCAGGAGCTAGAACGGCGGATTCGCGAAATGCGAGAAGGGGCACGAATTATTCGCACTGTCAAGGCTCAGGTGCCTCTTCCTTTAATTCTAAGTGTGGGGCTGTTTCAGAGCGATCGCTACTTCCAGCCCGAAGCGGAGCACGAACATGATAATCATCACGCTCACGACCACGATCATGGGTGTGACGAACATTGTGATCATGGTAGCCATCACCATCACTCTAATCACTTGGAGGAGGATGGCTTTACCTCTGTTTCCTTCCAGAGCGATCGCCCCTTTGAACTGCGGAAATTCCAGTATTTTCTTGACCACCAATTACCCGAATCTGTCTTTCGCGCCAAAGGCATCCTTTGGTTTAAGGAAAGTCCCCGTCGCCATGTGTTTCACCTCAGTGGCAAGCGCTTTAGCCTCGATGATGAAGACTGGAAGGGCGAACGCAAAAATCAACTGGTGCTTATTGGCCAGAACTTAGATCATCAGACGCTACTGACGCAGTTGGCCGCCTGTGTTACCGATGTGTAGAGCTTGAGAATCTATGGCAAAACAACGGCGCAAAGCGGACTTCCCCAGCAAAATTTGTGTCGTCTGCGGCCGTCCTTTTCAGTGGCGCAAAAAGTGGGCGGATTGTTGGCAGGAGGTTAAATACTGTTCCGACCGCTGTCGGCGACGCCGTTCCCAGCCTCAAACCTAGCCCATAACTCGGCCACCGCAGACGCTTAAACTCTTTAGTCAGCCAGCTCAACGGGGGTGGGGGTTTTTTATTCCTTTAGTTGGAACGTCTGGCAGAAATGAGTTAGTCATCCCGGAACCTAGCCTTAGCCATATGTATTCCACGATACAAAAACTAAACTCTCTGCCTCAATTTTGCATAGGGAGTAAGCTGTGCCAGTTAAAGAAGCTGCAATTGTCCACCCTTGTGGAGTGTCCAGTAATGACTCATCCGCACTACCCAAATCCTGCTGTTATCCACCGCTGGGTGATGAGTTTTTGCTTTGTTGGTTTAGGATGTGCAACCCTGCACTGGGCTCCTGTCACTGCTCAAATCGCTGTTTATGAAGGGCGGCGCGTCAGCGGGGACGCGACCATGACTCTCCCCGACGGCAGTACCTACAAAGGGGAGTTGCTGAATGGCCGCTTTAATGGCCAAGGCATTCTCACAATGGCCAATGGCAACCGTTACGAGGGGGAATTTCGCAATGGCCGCTACCACGGTCAGGGGGTACTTACCTATGCTGATGGTGGACGCTACGAAGGTGGCTTTGCGGATGGCATCTTCAATGGCAAGGGAGTTTTGCAACTGGCCAACGGCCAACGCTACGAGGGCACATTTCTCAATGGTCAGTATCATGGGGAAGGGGTGCTCACTTTTCCCGACGGTACCCGCTATGAGGGGCAGTTTCTAGCGGGCAAGTATCATGGAACAGGGATGCTCTCCTTTGCAGATGGCACAAGCTATGCCGGACAGTTTCGCAATGGCTTATTTGAAGGACAGGGGGTGCTCACCCTGCCAGATGGCTCTCGCATTATTGCTACATGGCACAATGGTCGCCGCGAACCCCGCTAATCCTTTTCAATCTAGCTGGCTGTGACTGATCCACTGACGGCGGCATTAAGTCCCTATGCCTGCTTTGGAATTCGCCTTGGTCTTGAACCCATCCAAGCGCTGCTGAGTGCTTTGGGGTCTCCCCAGTTACAAGTGCCCTTGATCCACGTTGCGGGGACAAATGGCAAAGGCTCGGTGTGTGCCTATTTGGATAGTGTTTTACGGGCGGCGGGTTATCGAACGGGTCGTTATACCTCGCCCCATCTGTTGAGTTGGTGTGAGCGCATCTGTGTTGATGGTAACTCCATTGCCCCTGAAGTTTTTTTAAGGTTGATTCAGCAGATTGAAGCGGTACTACCACAGGTGGCCTATCCCCCCAGTCAGTTTGAGGTGATCACAGCAGCCGCATGGCTCTATTTTGCCCAGCAACAGGTGGAGGTGGCGGTGATCGAGGTGGGCTTGGGAGGACGCTTGGATGCAACGAATGTGTGTCAGCCCCCTTTGGTAAGTGTGATTACCTCCATTGGTTGGGATCATTGGCAGCGGTTGGGTAATAGCTTGGGGGCGATCGCGGCTGAAAAGGCGGGCATTCTCAAGCAAGGGGTACCTGCTGTCATTGGTCCTGTTCCTGCGGAGGCGCAGGCGGTGATTGCAAAGCGTTTAGACGCCTTGGCGTGCCCAGCGATTTGGCCGGAGCCGGCTCAGTGGTGTGCTGATCGTCTTGGATGGGCGACCTGGCGTGGCATCGAGTATCCCTTGCCCTTGGCCGGCGAGATGCAGTTAGTCAATTCAGCAATCGCGATTGCCGCTCTGCAATGCTTGCAAACCCAAGGCTGGCAAATTTCCCTCGAAGCAATTCAACAGGGGATAGCACAAACCCGCTGGCCGGGACGACTGCAATGGTTACCTTGGCAAGGGCGAAAACTGCTCATTGATGGTGCCCACAATGCTCCCGCAGCCGCCTACCTGCGACAATATGTAGATCAACTAGGGTGGCAAGAAGTGACGTGGGTGGTGGGGATGCTGGCCAATAAAGATCACGAGGGGATTCTCAAACATCTCCTACGGGCAGGCGATCGCCTGTTACTGGTACCCGTGCCGGCTCACGCTAGCGCTGACTTAGAGGACTTGCAGGGACTTGCGCGCACTTGTTGTCCTCAGTTAGCAGAGTGCCGCCTTTTTAAGGATGTAACTGAAGCACTTAATAGAACTGGCGATCGCGGTGTGGTCTGTGGTTCCCTTTATTTAATTGCTCATGTGTTAGGGGCGATCGCCAGCAAAGACTCTCAAGTGACTAGACTTTAGCTCATTGGCGGGAAGCCCCGCACTCTTCCGAAGGGAAATCTTGCTGCTCAATGTACTGCTGCGACCGCTCCACCACTGGCGATGAAGTAGGACTGATGCCAAAGCACAACTTCCCATAGTGTTTACCCGCAGCCTGCAACTAGAGACAGGCTTCAGAAAGTTGTGCCGACACTGGGGTAGCTGGGCGGTCGGTTGTGAAAATCAACCCTGCTAGTACGTCACAGCACTGGGAAATTTGCCTGAGCCAAGTGCCGCAAGCGTGATCTAACCGTCGAGACGTGAACTTTGCATTGCTTATCAAAAAAGTGAGCCTAGGACATTGGCTCACTATAAAAATAAAACGTGAAAGTGACAGGCTCACTTCATTGCAGCCCCAAAGGGAAGGGTAAAATCAAGGTAATGTTGCTCTATTGATATGCCACCGCGACGCACCCGTAGTCAAGTGATTATTCTCGATGCCCTTAGGGCTAGTGGCCGATCGCTCTCGGCGCAGGAACTTTTTTTAGAACTGCGGCAACGGCAAACACCCCTAGGTCTTGCCACGGTTTATCGCACCCTAGAGTATTTGCGCATCAATGGTGAAGTCCAAGCACGCCCCTTACCCAGTGGGGAACTGGTCTATAGCTTGGTACAGCAGGATCAGCACTATCTCACCTGTTTGCAGTGTGGGACATCGATAAAAATTGACCACTGTCCAGTGCAGCACTTAGAAACCGAGCTACAACAGTCCTATCACTTTGAGATTTTTTACCACACCCTTGAGTTTTTTGGCCTCTGTGCCAAGTGCCAAGTCATGGCACAGCGCTGAAGCGGTATTCTGGATCAGGCGCATCTTCAGACAGTAGTCAGACAGTAGAAAGTAGCGTGATTGAATTTGCCAATTGTGCTTGGACACGGGCGATCGCCCAGGGCTGGAAGAATCCTTATCGCGTTCGCTATACCAGCAATTTAGACGATGGCCCTTGGCATGGGATGCCCCTTGGAGGCTTTGGCGCGGGCTGTATTGGCCGTTCCTCTGCTGGCGACTTTAACCTCTGGCACCTCGATGGTGGAGAACACCTCTTTGCCACCCTACCCGCTTGTCAATTTAGTCTCTTTGAGCAGGGAGAACAGAAACAGGCCTACGCCTTAGGGAGCGCCCCCAACGATGGCCGCCTCAGTAGTTGGCAATGGTATCCTGCTGGCAAAGGTCTCTACGCTGCCCGCTATCCCCGCAGTTGGTTTGTCTATGAGGGGGTCTTTAGCGCCCAGATCACCTGCGAACAGTTTTCGCCGATTTTGCCCCACAACTACCAAGAAACCAGTTATCCTGTGGCGGTGTTTCTGTGGACGTTTACCAATCCCACGGATCAGACCCTCACCCTGAGCTTGATGTTCTCATGGCAAAACACCGTCGGTTGGTTTTGCAACACCACCCCCTCTTCAGCCATTGAAATTCGCGATGACGGTAGTCCCGTCTATACCTACACGCCCCGCTGGGGTCAAAGTGACGGGAATTTTAATGAACTGGTTCAAACAGCGTCCTATCGAGGTTGGCGATTGCGGCGCAACCCCCACCCAAGTCCACCCCAAGAGGGCGATGGCGAATGGGCAGCCCTGATTCCCACAGGCTTAGGGGAGTTTTTTGGCTGTAGTCGCTGGCAGCCGGAGGGGGATGGGGCAGAACTGTGGCAGTCATTTTCTGTGGATGGTTCCCTTCCCCTCGTCAATGATCCAACCCCAGCGGCAGCGGGAGAACAGGTGGCCGCCGCCTTTGCCCTACGCTTTTCCTTGGCAGCGGGGAGAACACAACAAATTCCTGTGGTCTTGGCGTGGGACTTTCCTGTGACAGAGTTTGGCAAGGGGGTGATCTATTACCGCCGCTACACGGATTTTTGCGATCGCTCGGGGAGCAATGCCGTCACCCTTGCCGCAAGAGGTCTTGCAGCCTATGCTACTTGGCAGGAGCAGATTCGCACTTGGCAGGAACCCATCCTCAAGCATCCCGAGTGGCCCGACTGGTTCAAGATGGCCCTGTGTAATGAGCTATACGTTCTCAGCAGTGGCGGTAGCCTCTGGAGTGCCGCCAGCGATCGCGACCCTGTGGGGCAGTTTGCGGTTCTCGAATGCCTTGACTACCGTTGGTATGAAAGTCTCGATGTGCGCCTCTATGGCTCCTTTGCCCTGCTGCAATTGTGGCCAGAACTAGAAAAGTCCGTAATGCGTGCCTTTGCGCGGGCAATTCCAACCGCCGATCCAACCCTGAGAATCATTGGCTACTTCTACCGCGGTGATCCAAAAACTGCCTACAAAGCCCCCCGCAAACTTGCCAATGCGGTGCCCCACGATCTCGGTGCCCCCAATGAGCACCCCTGGGAGCAGACTAACTACACGACCTATCAAGACTGCAATCTCTGGAAAGACTTAGCCTCGGACTTTGTCCTTTTGGTCTATCGGGACTTTTTGTTTACAGGGGGAACAGATCTTGACTTTGCCCGTGAATGCTGGCCGGCTGTGGTAGCAGCTTTGAACTACTTGAAACAATTTGACCGCGATGGCGATGGTCTGCCAGAAAATGGCGGCGCCCCAGATCAAACCTACGATGACTGGAAGCTACAGGGGGTAAGTGCCTACTGTGGCGGCTTGTGGTTGGCAGCCCTAGAGGCAGCGATCGCCCTCGGCACAATGCTCCAACAACCGCAAGTGGCAACCTACCGCCAGTGGCTAAACCACGCTCGCCCCCGCTACCATCGGCTCCTTTGGAACGGGGAGTACTATCGTCTTGACACCGAGAGCGGTTCAGAGGTTGTCATGGCCGACCAGCTCTGTGGTCAGTTCTATGCCCAACTGTTGGGCTTAGAGGATATTGTGCCCTCGGACTGTTGCGATCGCGCCCTGCGCAACATCTATAACACTTGCTTTCTTGAATTTCACAATGGCCAGTTGGGAGCGGCCAATGGTCTATTACCCAACGGTCAGCCGGAAAACCCCCACGCTACCCATCCCCTCGAAGTCTGGATCGGGATTAACTTTGGCTTGGCTGCTTTTTTGTGGCAACGGGGGATGATCGAGGAAGCATGGCGCCTAGCCGAGGTGGTGGTACGTCAAATCTATGAGAATGGCCTGCAATTTCGTACCCCAGAGGCGATCACGGCCAATGGCACTTTCCGTGCTTGCATGTACCTGCGCCCCATGGCCATCTGGGCACTGGCAGTGGTAAGTCGGAGACCACAACTCAATTAAAATTTTTGTAGCTTAGTTTGCACTGTTTCTATTTGTGAACCCGTCACAATGGTGACCAAAGGGCTGCCCGTTTATGATAGGGGGTAGCGCATCAACCAGCTATTTCTTTAGATAACCTATGGATAACCTCAGCCAACGTTACCTACGTCTGTGCCAAGCTTATAGCCAACTGGCAGAACGCTATACCAAACTCGATATTGACCATATGACGCTTCGGGAAAAGCTCGTCCCTTTTCTAATGGCGTTCAAATTCTACAGACAAATGACAGAGCAGCTCACGGCTGAAAAAGAGGCGCTGCAGCGGGAACTCAATGACTTGCGCGATCGCTACCAGTTGCTCGTGAGTCAAAACGGTAGTGTGCCCGTCAATGAGGAACTCCTCACTGCCCTTGCGGAAGCCGAGGAGCAAATGGGACTTATTGAAGAAACCCTGAGGGAACAGGAGGCTGACCCCGACCCCAATCTGCTTCCCCTTGAAAAGCAATTGCTGGAAGAATACACAAAAGGGAGTGGGGATTTTCAAGCCTTGCTTCCGCAGTCGTCGAGTCACTCTGAGGTGACTGCCTAGATGCTCTGGCCCGCCAGCGAAGAGTTTGCTGCCCTTTGTCGCACCCAGTTGGAGTTGATTGTCAACAGCCTGGGGGCCTCTTCACTGGCGGTCTATCTCAGTGAAACCCTCAATGACTCCCCTTCATGGTTCCCTGTGGCCGTCTATCCAGAGGCGGCACCCCCCCTGAGCTTACCGATGTCATCAACACTATCACTGTTAACAGCAGCACCAGAGATCCCTTTAACGTATCACCCTCAACAGGTGGTGTCGTCATTAACAAATCACCTGATTCTGCCCCTGATGTACCAAAATTGGGTCTTGGGAGTGCTGGTGGCGCAGCGGCAGCATCGGCCCTGGTTGGCCGCAGAGCAGGCACAACTGCAACAAGTGGCTCAAACGCTAGCGATCGCCTGCGTCCTAGATCAACGGCAACAATGGCTCCGCCATTCTCCTGCCAACACACTAGATCAGCAGCAGCAACGCTTTGACGATCTGCTCCACCAACTGCGCAATCCTGTAGCTGCCATTCGTACGTTTGTCAAGCTCCTGCTCAAACGGTTGGAACCTGATCACCAAGGGCGCTCTCTTGCTGAAGGGATTGCCAAGGAAACAGAGCGGCTGATGGCATTGCTGGAGGACTATCGCCAACAGCGCAACAATACTCCTGCCCTGACGGGCAGCCAACCCCTACCCCTTGCTGGTAAACCCCTAGATCTGACGGAAACCCTCTCTCCCCTGATCAGCGCTGCCCAAGCCCGTGCTGAAATGGAGGGCAAGGCTTTTGTCGTGGAGCTACCGTCTCAACTGCCGCCCATCTGGCTGGAGGAACGGGTGTTGCAGGAGGTGGTGGGCAACTTACTGGACAATGCTTTTAAGTACACCCCCAAAGGAGGTACGATTGGTCTGCGTTTGACCCTCACACCGGCTGTCTTAGAATTAACGGTGTGGGATACAGGCTGTGGGATTCCCGAAGAGGCGCAGTCGCGACTGTTTGAACGCGGCTATCGCGGCGTGCAAGCCGACAGCGAAATTGAGGGCAGTGGTTTGGGCTTGGCGATCGCTCAGGATTTACTCCGCCCCTACGGTCTGAGCTTGCAGGTTACCAGCCCCTACATGGGGGATCGCGGTACTGCTTTTACACTGCCAATTCCTTTGCCTGTAAAGGTGTAGCCATGAGTACTCTCAAACAGCGCCTTACCAAAATAAGTAGTCAGGGGCATCAATTCTTGGTTCTACTTTTTGCCCTACCCCTATTGATCTCTGCTACAACGGGAATTGCCCATCGTCTTGGGCGCAGTTGGTTTGGGCTATCCAAGGACTTTGGGCGGGCAATGATGACCTTCCATGAAGGCCGCTATTTGGGGGAATGGGGGGTACCGCTGTATGTATTGATCCTTGGTTTGGGCTTGCTGGGAATCATTGCTACGGGTTTGGGTCTCCTGTGGGGGCGATCGCTCCCTGCCCAGGGGTTCGCACGGCAACTGCATCATCTTTTGGCTGCCATTGCAGCCTTGCCCCTGTTTGTGAGCGCCACAACGGGAATTGCCTATCGCCTTGGGCGCAACTGGTTTGGCCTCTCCAAAGAACAGGCGGCGATTTTTCTGAGCCTGCATCAGGGAACCTATTGGGGGGAGGTGGGGCGTCCCTTCTATGTTCTCTTGGTGGGGCTGAGTTTGCTAACACTTGTCGGCACAGGGCTTTCAATGCTGACTATTCTGCGACGGCTGCCCCACTGGCCTCCGCGGGTGAATCGACAGACCTAAATGCGAAATGTTAAAAACTATGAGCAGGCGTTGCCAAAGGTAAGCACCTATGGAGTAATAAATACAGCACTTGATCGCGACTGTTATTCCACAAAGGAGTTGTTCATGGCGCTGACCGATACCCAAGTTTATGTTGCTCTTGTGATTGCTCTGCTGCCTGCGGTGCTGGCATTTCGTCTTTCCACTGAGTTGTACAAGTAGCTGTTACAGTTGCTGACCACTGGCTACATCACCTTACTTTTCCAAACTAACATTGATGAGGCGGTTCCCAATGTGGTTGCTGAGGCAAGGGAACTGCTTTTTTCTTTTTATACTGATAGACAAATTGCTATTCACGGTTGAGTCATGATTCACTCTCCTCGAAGAATTCCCGCGATCGCCTGGGAAGCTGGTGCCAAAATTACAGTGAATCTAGTGCTGCTCGCCTTTGCCCTTGGGGCGATCGCTAAACTAGTGCCCTATCAGCTCAGTCAACTGCAAAAACTCCATGCCCTCGAAGCAGAAGTAGCGCAACTGGAAGCACGAGTCAAGGAATTGCAGTTAGAACAGGAGCGCGATCGCCAGCCCCAAGCTCGGCAGCGCATTGCCCAGGAGGAGGCCAATTTAATTGCCGCCAATCAGCGGCGGATCATCTGGGTTTACCCTAAAAACCCACAGCAAGAACCTAAGTGACGTACTCCCGACACCGACGCAAGCATACGCGGCGGGGCTTCCCGCCGTTAGCTAAAACAAGGCCAAGACTAGACCACAGACACCACAGAGGGCAGCACTCAGGGAAGCATAGGTCATTTTCCGTCTTTGCTGTTTGTACTCCTGGATAAGCTGATTTTCAAAACTCAGAGAGATGATGAATTTCTGTCCCCTGCTTTGCGGCTTTTGCAGGCGGAGAACCCCCCCCTGATCTGAGGCCATGCCCACGACTGAGACAGGCTGCCCCAAAGGCAACACCCAC
This sequence comes from Thermosynechococcus sp. Uc, assembly GCF_029335995.1. Lineage (NCBI taxonomy): Bacteria > Bacillati > Cyanobacteriota > Cyanophyceae > Acaryochloridales > Thermosynechococcaceae > Thermosynechococcus > Thermosynechococcus sp. Uc. The sequence goes on along the minus strand of NZ_JARJMS020000057.1, from coordinate 5,634 downwards.
TCCTGATAGCGATAGCCGAGGGTTGGAGTATTGCCAAAGCGCCAGTTCAAGGACAAAAACCCCAGCGAGAGCGAAAAAGAGTGGGGTTTATCGGCTGGCCGCAGCTCGTCTAAAACCTGCACTGCCTCAATTTCAGCCCCGAGGGGGTTCACCTCAATCTGCCCTTGCTGATCTCGCAGAAAGAAGAGGGTTGACTGCTCATGGCGGCCAATGATTTCTGAGTGGCGTTCTCGAGGATTGCGGCGATCGCCCCCCTCTTTTTTGTACTCGCGGCTGATGATGGTTTTGTAATAGACGCAGGGAATCCGCTTCACCTCTGAAAGCAGCGGCTGAGAGGTGGCCACTTGACCAAACACTTGCACGTACTCGCGCCAACTGCCGCTGCCCATTTCCTGTGCCACCTGCCGCTGGCATTGCTGTAACTCGCCAATGGAGCTAGAGCTGGCCACCTTCATTTCCTTTAGCTTCAGCCGATAATAGCCCTCAAGGGCAAAAAGAAGAGCCGAACCCATTAAGCAAAGGTGAGCAAAAACCCCCATGACTGTCGTTGAATCCCTCTGTGCTGATTGTAGTCACTTGCGCTAAGAGAGAGTCACCCTTTTAACTTACAGATAACAAGCCAATAGTGAGGCCAAAAAGACCATCAACAACGAGCGTACTCAAGACAGCGCCCATAAATCCCCAGAAGGGCAAGAGGGCGGGGTGACCACGCCGAATCTGGGATTCAAAGAGGGGCAGCAAACCAATGAGAAGCAAACTTAGGCTCAAAAGAACTCCCCACACCTGGCCACTAAACGTCTGGGCTTGGGCGATCGCCTGCGCCAGCATCTCCTGAACGGAAATGACATCCCCTTCGAGGTACATGATGGCTCGCCAGTGGGGAATTACGTCAATCAGGTAAAAGTAGGCATCGGTGATCGCCGTACCCAAAAAAGATCCCCCAAAAAAGAACACCCCCACCAGTTGCTGCCGCTGCCGTAGGTGCCAGAGCATTAGCGGCATGGGTAGAGCCTCAATAGGCAAGTGCCACAGAGGTTCCCAGCGCAACCATCCCCAGTAGAGCGAACCTGCCCCCCAGCACCAACTAAATCCATAGAGCATCTCACCCCAATAGCGGGAGTGGGTTTGGCGTTGCAGATAGAAACTAAGACCCAGAAACAGCGGCGTCAGGGTCAAACTCAGCCACGGCCATGCCCGCACCAAGGGCGCCTCAATAAAAACAGGAATGGACACCAAGAAGGCAGCAAAGCCAAAGAGCAACCAACCCAGCCGTGAGCCAAGGTGCAGGAAAGGAAAAACAAAAGGGGAAGTAAGAGCAGTCAAGGGAATATCGGAAATTGTTAACTTTTATTTCTTTCCTTTAAGGTATCACAGGCTGGAACTTCGTGGTCGGGGCGATCGCCGCGGAGTTTGAGGACGGGTCTTGCGCCGCAGCCTCTCCGACAGATCGACAAAAACATCCCGCTGCAAAATTGGGTAGGTGCCCACCCAGAGGCGATGGCGAGGCAGAAACACTTCAGAGATTAGTTCAATCTCTGCCAAATCGGGGCGACGGGAGAGAACCAGCATTTCCGCCGCATCCCCTGGGCGAATACCTCGATGTTGACGCAGCAACTTGGCGCGAACTCTTGTTTCAAAGCCCGTTTTATCACCAATCTCTAGATTTAGACAGCGTTCACGATTCTCAATAATCACTAGTTGTCCCTTGTCGTCAACCGTCTCCTCTTTGCCCACTAGCTCTTCGGTAACATAGACCCCCAAGACCCGCCCGCGCCAAAAGCCCCCATAGGGAAACCGCCGCTGGCGACGATTGCGAAAGGTAGCCAGCACTGCCGGTGCCCAGAGCCAATAGAGACCGGCAATCAGCCCCAAAACCAGTTGAGTGCTATCCCCTAAAAAATTCAAACCAAAGGCAACAATGGCCACCGCCACTACGGAGAAGGTTAAGCGTCGCAGAAAATCCTGCAACTTACCCCAAACATAGCGATACTGGGAACCCGTGGCCACCAGTGGCACCAATTGACGGACTTTTTCTTGGGTGAGGGGAATAAGCACAACCAGTTAGGGTGTAGGGGTTGTCTCCAGTGTATTCGCAGCAGGACGGGGGGGGTGGCGATCGCGCCACCAGGCAAGGAGCGTACTGGCAATAAAAATACTGGAATAGGCTCCTGTTGTAAAACCAACAATTAGCGCTAAGGCAAAATAGCGCAGCGTGTCGCCGCCAAAGATAAAGATAGTCATCAAAGGCAGGAGCGTCGTTAGGGTGGTATTAATCGAGCGACCAAGGGTTTGGACAACCGCCTGATCCACCACTTCCTTAATGCCAAGGTTAGGGTTGAGCTTCAGGGTTTCCCGCACGCGATCGTAGATGACCACCGTGTCGTTCACAGAAAAACCAATAATTGTGAGCAGTGCTACAAGAAAAAGGCTGTCAATTTCCACCCCTGCCCCAAGTCCGAGAATGGCAAACACCCCTGTTGTCAATAGCACATCATGAACCAAGGCAACAAGGGCAAAACAGGCATAGTCAAACTGAAAGCGCAGCGTGAGATAAATCGTAATGCCAATAAACGACGCCAGTAGTGCTAGCAATCCAGATCGCAGAATTTCCTCCCCAAGCGTGGGGCCAACGGTCTCAATTTGCGTTTTCTGAGGATCAAAATTACCAATTTTTTGCGTAAGGACATCGCTGAGGCGGGTGCGCTGATCCACATTGAGGGGTGCTGTACGAATGCTCAGCCCGTATTGATCAATCACCTGCAGGCTGCTTTTGCCCAATCCCTGTTCATTGAGGATCTGGCGCACGGCATCAATATCAATGGGCTGGGAACAGGTCTTCGTGGCACTACAAGCCAGTTCAAATTGCAACCGCGTGCCACCGATAAAATCCAAGCCCAACCGCAGCGGACTCCCTAGGGATGCCCAAGAGAAAACCATGGCGGCAAGGCCGCTGAGAATTACCACCAGGGATAGCCCCCACCAAAGCGATCGCTGGCGATTGACACTAAAGCTCATCGGACATTCTCCAGTTTTGGACAGAACCAATTGGGCTGGCGCAGACTGGGAATACTAATGACATAAAACAGAAGGGTGCGACTACAGGTAATTGCAGTAAACATACTAATGCCAATCCCAATGGCAAGGGTCACGGCAAAACCGCGCACAAATCCTGTGCCCAAGGTGAAGAGGGCAGCACAGGCAATCAAGGTGGTAACGTTGCTGTCAAGAATACTGGCAAAGGCGCGATCAAACCCCGATTCAACGGCACGGTAGAGGGTTTTCCCAGTCCGTAATTCCTCACGGGTACGCTCAAAGATGAGGACATTGGCGTCGACCGCCATACCGATACTGAGGATAAAACCCGCAATCCCCGGCAATGTCAGGGTTACCCCAAACAGCAAAAATGCAGCATAGGTAAAGATGGCGTAGAGGATCAGGGCAATATCGGCAATCAGTCCCGGCAGGCGGTAGTAGGCCACCATAAAGATCAGCACCAACACCAAACCCGCCAAACCGGCATAGAGGCTATCGCGAATGCTGTCTTGACCCAAGGAAGCACCCACTGTGCGGTTTTCCACTACCTCTAGGGGCACAGGTAGCGCTCCCCCTTGCAATTGAATGGCTAAATCATTGGCGCTTTGGGCATTAAAACCACCGGAAATTTCGGCGCTTCCCCCAACAATGCCCGTTTGAGCATATTCGACGGAGACCGTGGGCGCACTAATCAGGCGATTGTCCAGAAAAATTCCTAAGCTTCGTCCTGTCCCAGCAATTTCTTTTGTAAGCTGGGCAAAGAGTTCTGCTCCTTGGCTATCAAAGCGAACAATTACACTCCAGTTGGGAGAGCCGGGGGCTACGGGGCTGGCGAAGGCTTCTTTAAGCATCGCTCCTGTTAAGTCGGAGGGCGTAAACAGGCTCGCGATTGCCTGCTGGCTTTTTTCAAGGGATTCCTGGTTTTTGGCTAGCTTTGCCTCAATTTCCTTCAAGGCCTCAGGATTGTTGGCATTCTGCGCCTGCTCAGCTAGGAGTTGGACTTGTTCCAAAAGCAGTTGCGACTGAAGTTGCTGCTCAATTTTCAGTTGTGCCTCTGTGCCTGGTTTTTGGGAGGCAAAGAGTAGTTGGGCTGTCCCCTTAAGAATCCGCTCCGCCTGCTGAGGATCCGTTACCCCCGGCAATTGCACTAAGAGCTTATCATCCCCTGCAGTTTGCACCACCGCCTCGGCAACGCCAAGGCCATCAATTCGCCGTTGTACCACCCCTTGAACGGCTGCTAGGACTTGGGGTGTAATTTGCGGCACCTTCTCCGTTGTTTGCACCTGTAAGGTCAGTTGGGCTCCCCCCCGCAAATCTAAGCCCAGACGAGCCGGTGTGCGCACAATGACCGCTGTGGCGGCCATCAGCAACACCAAAATGACAATTAGCCAGCCGCGATATTTCCCCATGGTCAAATCTGTCCCTGTACCAGCTTCTGCACTGCCGCTACGATTTGGGGCGGTTGCACAATTGTTAAATTCTCTAGGGTGCCGTTGTAGGGGGTGGGCACATCTTGGGAAGACAAGCGAAGGACCGGCGCATCCAACTCGTCAAAGTAGCGCTCCATAATCGAGGCTGAGAGTTCGGCGCCAATTCCCCCCGTCTTCATGCACTCTTCCACAATCACGACGCGATGGGTTTTACGAATCGAGGCACCAATGGTTTCAAAGTCCAGAGGCTTCAGGGAAATGAGGTCGATCACTTCTGGGTCGTAACCCTCTTTTTCAAGGGTTTTCACCGCTTGTAGCACATGGTGGCGCATCCGCGAGTAGGTCAAGATGGTCACCTCTTCGCCGCTGCGGACAATCTCAGCTTTGTTGAGGGGAAGGAGATATTCCTCCTCTGGCAGGTCTTCCTTGAGGTTGTAGAGGAGCACATGCTCAAAAAACAGCACCGGATTGGGATCGCGAATAGCAGATTTGAGCAATCCCTTGGCGTTGTAGGGGGTAGAACAGGCCACAATTTTCAATCCCGGCACTGCTTGAAAGTAGGCTTCCAGGCGCTGGGAGTGCTCAGCTCCCAGTTGACGCCCGACACCGCCAGGACCGCGAATAACAATTGGGATTTTGAAGTTTCCGCCAGAGGTATAGCGCAACATCCCTGCATTGTTGGCAATTTGGTTGAAGGCCAAAAGCAAAAAGCCCATGTTCATGCCCTCAACAATCGGACGCAAGCCGGTCATTGCTGCCCCGATTGCCATCCCTGTAAAACTGTTTTCGGCAATGGGGGTATCCAGCAGGCGCAGCTCACCGTACTTTTTGTAGAGATCTTTAGTGACTTTGTAGGAGCCGCCATAGTGCCCCACATCTTCCCCTAAGACAAATACAGTGGGGTCGCGCTCCATTTCTTCATCAATGGCAGCCCGAAGGGCATTAAACATGAACGTTTCGGCCATGGTTGCGTGGCATACAGTGCATTAAGGACTATTTCCTAGGGTAGTTGAAACTGCGCCGCTTGCGATCTCGCTTATCAGACGCATTATTAAATGCAATCTATTCTCAACTCTCCCTAATGCCTATTGACCGCAGGATAGAAATCAAGGGAACAATTCCCTCCTGTTGTTCTTGGAGTCTCCAACATGACCACCTGGGCGCGATCGCT
>NZ_JARJMS020000047.1:0-2780 GCF_029335995.1 Thermosynechococcus sp. Uc | reverse complement strand
CTCAGTTACAACTTGAAGTTAGCAACAACACTATCCAAACAACGGCTGTCGGTGAAGCAGTGCGCCTGCGCGCTCGGAATAATTCTCGTCTCAATACCATAGTCAGCAACAACACTCTCACTCAAGGAAACTCTGCTACCCGCAGCTTAGAACTACGGGCTGATAATAATTCAACACTGTGCGCTAATGTCTTTGGGAATGTGCAAACGAATGGTAGCGGTTTCAATTTACGTGGTGCTACTCTCCGAATTGTTGATTTTCCCAATCTTAGCTCCAATAATGGTGGGGTCACTATTAATGTTGTTTCTGGAACAGTTATTAATGACATTACGATTGCCACATTCAATGCTGCGCCGCCTTTGGGTTGTACATTCCCTTAATATTCAAAAGCACTTGGGTCTTGAAAAGAATCAATCCAATTGTAATTCCAGCACTGCTCTAACCAACCTATCAAAATGTGGCGCGGGGCAGAAACTTGGCGTACCACTGACCACACTTGCAGTGCCGCTAGGGGGGAGTTGACCTCCGCCGTCAGGGGTTGATAGGGAGCATACTTACAGGGCACACCCAAATCGGTGAGCCGTTGGTAGATTGGCCAACGCAGTTGCCATGGAACTGCAATAAGCTGGGGGTTTATAGACATTCAATAAGCACTCCATGTTGAAAAAATACGGCAAGGTAGCTTAGGATCCGTCTGTCAGAGCGAATGGCAGTAGCTCACTAGTGCCCCAAAGGAGTATCGTGCTATGACGACCAGTACTTTGCCACGCCAAGCCTTTGGCGAGATGGCTGACACTGTAGTGTTGTTGGACAAATCCACGACAACACCGGTGTGCGAAGGGATGAATCGCCTCTTGGCCAGTTTTCAAGCCCTTTATCTGCAGTACCAAAAGCATCATTTTGTTGTTGAGGGTGCAGAGTTTTACATGCTGCATCAGTTTTTCCAAGACTGCTACGAACAGGTGCAGGGTCACATCCACGACTTGGGAGAACGGCTCAATGGCTTGGGCGGTGTGCCCGTGGCCGGTTTCCAGCAGTTGGCAGCTCTCTGTGGTTTTACCCCTGAGCCCGAGGGAGCTTTTAGCTGTCGGCAAATGCTCAGCAATGATTTGCAGGCGGAGCAGGCCATTATCGGAATTCTGCGGCAACAGGCTACCCAGGCAGAAAGTTTGGGCGATCGCGCCACGGCCTATCTGTACGATCAAATACTCCTGAAAACAGAGGAGCGCGCCTACCATATTGGCCACTTTCTGGCCAACGACAGTCTCAAGGTGTAGTCTTTTGCAATTTTGACTAACGAGCCTTAACACAAGACGAGATTTGTTCATAACATACCCCCACTCAAGGGGGTTTTTTAATGCAGATTTTTCCTACTACTTAGCCTAGTCTAATTGCAATTTAATTGCAATAACTTTACCCAAGATTTTTCGTTGCAGGACGCTGGCGCGGATATTGCTGCATCAGGGTGCGCACCTGCTCGGCGTGGTAAGAACTGCGCGTCAGCGGAGAGGACACCACCTGTAAAAAGCCCATGGATTCTCCCAGTTGACGCCATGCTTCAAATTGCTCTGGTGGAATAAAGGCCTGCACAGGTAAGTGTTTGGGACTGGGTTGTAGGTACTGGCCAATCGTGAGAATATCACAGCCCACTCGCCGCAGATCAGCCATGACTGCCAGGACTTCTTCTGGGGTTTCTCCCAAGCCCACCATGATTCCTGACTTTGAGTAGATCCAAGGGGCGCGATCGCGCACCCGTTGCAGCAGTTCTAGACTGCGCTGATAGTTGCCTTGGGGACGCACCCGCCGATAGAGACGGGGCACTGTTTCGGTGTTGTGGTTGAGCACTTCTGGACTAGCCGTCAGAAGTTGATCTAAGGCTTGCCAATTGCCACAAAGATCGGGAATGAGTACTTCAATGGTGGTCTGGGGCGATCGCGCCCGCACAGCTTCAATTGCAGCTACAAAGTGAGATGCCCCACCATCCGGCAGATCATCCCGATTCACGGAGGTCATCACGACATGATGAAGACGCAGACGTACCACCGCTTCTGCCAGTCGCTGGGGTTCAGTGGCATCCAACGGCAGGGGCTTTTTCTCAAAATCAATATCGCAGTAGGGGCAAGCGCGGGTGCAAGCTGGACCCATCATTAAAAACGTCGCTGTTCCTTTATGGAAACACTCCCCAATATTGGGGCAAGAGGCCTCCTCGCAAACGGTATTAAGATTTAAGTCCCGCAGGAGTTCCTTGACTGACCCGACCCGCTGCCATTGGGGTGCTTTGACCCGTAACCACTCCGGTTTAATCACCACGGCTAACTCCAGTGCAAATTCAAAAACAAACAAAGAGAAAACGTCAATTGTGCCACTAACAGAAAGATGTAAATCAAAGCACGGGGACGGAAAATCGTCAGCAATAACCCCAGCCCTTTGAGATCCACCATCGGTCCAAGAACAAGAAAAGCAAGAATTGACCCCGGTGTAAACGTGGCAGCAAAGGCCAAGGCAAAGAAGGCATCTACAGTGGAGCAAATGGAAATCACTGTGCCGAGGAGCATCATCGCCACAACTGAGATCACCGGCCCTTGGCCAAGGCCGAGAATGAGTTCACGGGGGACAGCTACCTGAATGATTGTTGCCACTAGACTGCCGAGGACGAGAATGCCCCCCAGTTCACGAAATTCTTGCACCACATTCTCTAGAACTTGGGGCAGGCGCTGCTGCCAAGGAATCCTTGGGGGAGGGGGGGCAAGGGTTAACGTTTCCATGGCAAGGGGCTGGCC
>NZ_JARJMS020000014.1:0-11076 GCF_029335995.1 Thermosynechococcus sp. Uc | reverse complement strand
TCCCTGCGGCCTGATTGTATTGCCCTCCAAAATGGGCGTCGTGCCCACACATTAGTGGTGTACTATCTCGATACAACCCCTGATTCTGAGGGGGTGTGGCAGGGGCGGGCACGGCTGCGTCGCTATGCCCTGCGTAAATACAAAAAATTGACCAATAACTCTCTTGAACTCAATCTAGGCTATGTTGAGCCATGTGGCTTCACCAACTTTGCCGAGTGGCCAATCTAGGTCAACAACAACGAAAGTCTGCTAGATGAACTGCCCGAAAACGACATAAACCGAGCCGTGGTGGTGGCAGACTTTATTGACCTCGATTGGTACAATGAGAGTGCTCTCATTCCTTGTCAAAAAGAGATTAACACTCCCTTCATCCCCGCCTATGTGCGGACGCCCTTAGACGATGCGCGTGTGCCCAATAGTTTTTATGCCTGTGTGCAGTCACGGGGGGAAAGCTTTAACAATGCCACCTTTGTTTATCTGCGCGGAAATCCCCACGGGCTGCCGGGCATTCGCGCCCAAGATGAGGCCACTCGACCCGTGATCACAACCACTGTGCTGAGCCGCTCTGTGTACCGTAAAGTTCCGAAATTCTAAGGGAGTCTGGTATGAAAAGCGCACGGCAGTTGGGGTACAGCATTGTCGAGATTTTGGTGGTCATTGTCCTAATTGGGATCATCATCGGCATTGGCACAATGAGCCTCTTTCCGTTGTTACAGCAGCAGCGGGTGCGGGCGGCAACCAATAATGCTCGCAATGTTTTGCGCCTTGCCCAGGCTACTGCCAAAAAAGAAAAGTCACCTTGGGTAGTGGCCTTTCGCAATACAGACACGGGTGTAGAGTGGACAATGAACCCCACCACTACCCCGCGGAGTCAATGGACGTGGCAGCCCCTTGTTGAAGAGGATGAGCAGATTGTCATGGTGATGTGGGGAACAGACTTTAACTCACCAAAGACAGATTCGACTGGGAAAGTGTTGGAATGCTGGCAGTCAGAAGCCCAGAGCACCAATCAATGCGAGCTTGCTTTTGACCACCAAGGTCGAGTCATTACCCCGGTAACGCCTCGGCGCATCTCCTTTAGCATTTATGCCTATGAAAATGACTATATCCACTGTGTGCGCCTCTCAACGGTGTTGGGGGCAATGCGTACTGAACGGGGTGAGATTTGTAAAGCTTATCGAGAGTAAAATGAGAACAGAAACTCAGCCGCTTCTCCCCTAGGAAGACCTAAAGGTTTCCACCCACCGAGCCCCTTCAAGGATGATGTTATGCTACCACCGGTCACGTGTCTAAAATTGCTCTTTACACTCAATGAACAACTGCAGCGGCGTCGCCAAATCACTCACAACAGCGGTTTGTCATTGCCAGAAGTATTGGTAGTGATTGTTATTTTTGGGATCATTGCTCTAATTGCCCTGCCCTCCCTCCTAAATCAAAAACACAAAGCGCAACTGGCCAGTGCCAAGAGCACAATCGGTGCAGTGAACCGCGCCCAGGAAGCCTACCGCGTGCGCCACAAAATTTTTGCCACCAAGCTACGGCTGCTCGGAATCTATAACACAAGTGGTGGCGGTTATCGCGTAGAGGGCTACCACCCCCTTACCCTTGCCTATGACGAAGTTAGAGACGAAAATACAAACGCTATTCTTCATGGAGGGGGCAATCCTTGGTATGTCTCGGTACACGCTCAGGCAATTGATCCGGCAGGGACAGGGGTTTCTGGGTGTGTTTGGGCAAAGCCCGGCAGTTTTGGTGTTACCACTGCTTCTGTAAAAGAGGGAACAACGGCTGCTCCGCCGGGTGACTGCTGGTCAGAACACCTCCAGAACAGCGGTGCGCCAGTGAAGCTCAACCCAGTTACGACCACAGAATAGGGCTTAACTCATTGGCTCTATTCCATCTTGTCTGGGGCGAAAATAGCGCAGGCGCAGTGCATTCATGACCACGGAAAAGGAACTAAAGGCCATGGCCGCCCCCGCCCCCATGGGGTTGAGCAGCCAGCCACTCAAGGGGTAGAGGGCGCCTGCGGCAATGGGAATGCCGGCCACATTGTAAATGAAGGCAAAAAAGAGATTCTGCCGAATATTGCGGATTGTGGCACGGCTGAGTTGGAGGGCGGTGAGAATGCCCTGAAGATGACCGGAAATGAGGGTAATGTCGCTGCTGGCGATCGCCACATCGGTACCCGTGCCCAAGGCAATGCCCACATCTGCCTGCGCTAGGGCTGGGGCATCATTAATGCCATCGCCGACCATGGCCACACACTTGCCCTGACGCTGGAGTGCAGCAATTATTTTTGCCTTTTGATCGGGGCGGACATCGGCAATGTAATGGTCAATCCCCACTTGCTGGGCGATCGCGGCAGCCGTAGCAGCGTGGTCTCCGGTGAGTAAAATCACCTCTAAGCCCATGTGCTGGAGGGCAGCCACCACCGCTGCGGCTTCCGGTTTGAGGGGATCGGCAATGGCCAGCAAACCCTTGACGTTTCCCTCCACGGCCATCCAAACAACGGTTTTTCCTGCTTGGGCAAGGCGCTGTGCTTGGGACTGCCAAGAATTGGTGTCAATACCGTGGGTTTCAAGAAAGGCTGGCGTCCCGATGAGCACCCGTTGACCTGCAACAACGCCCTGTACCCCCTGACCCATGGTGGCCACAAAATCGCAGACAGTTTGCAGACAGACCCCCTGCGCTTGGGCGTATTCAACCACAGCAGCCGCCAAGGGATGCTCAGAGTGCCACTCCACACTGGCGGCAAGGCACAACAGGGTGTTGGCATCCCCTTCGCAGTGGCAGTCTGTGACGCTGGGATGGCCTTGGGTCAGCGTTCCTGTTTTATCCAAGACTAGGGTTTGCAGGCGCTGGGCAAGTTGGAGACTGCGGGCATCTTTGATCAAAATGCCATAGGTCGCTGCTTTGCCTGTGCTCACCATTATTGAGGTGGGAGTAGCCAAGCCAAGGGCACAGGGACAGGCAATGATCAGGACACTGATGGTGGTGAACAGGGCAAGGCCGGGATTGCGGCCCAGGGTAAGCCACAGGAGCCCCGTGAGGAGGGCGATCGCCAAAACTGTGGGCACAAACCAAGCCGTAATGCGGTCCGCCAGTTTTTGAATGGGGGCTTTGGAGGCCTGCGCCTGCTGCACCAGTTGAATCATCTGTGCTAAAAAGGTGTCTCGCCCCACCCGTGTGGCGCGCATTTGCAAACTTCCCGTTTGATTGAGGGTAGCGCCAATAACCTCATCCCCTGGCTGCTTTGCCACCGGCAGGCTCTCGCCGGTCACCATGGATTCGTCCACCGTTGAAGTCCCAGCCACAATCTCCCCATCTACGGGAATTTTTTCGCCGGGGCGCACCAAGAGCAAATCTCCCACTTGGACTGCAATGAGGGGAATCTCCACTGCTTCCCCATTGCGAATGACCCGTGCTGTTTTGGGTTGCAGTGCCAGCAGTTGACGAATGGCGGCTGCCGTTTCCCGCCTAGCCCGATTTTCAAGAAAACGTCCCAGGAGAATGAGGGTAATGACAACGGCTGACACCTCGTAATAGACCTCTGCAGTAGGGTCGGGCAAGACTTGGGGAAACAGAGTAACAAAGAGGGAGTAAAAAAAGGCAACACTGGTGCCCAAAGCCACCAGGGTATCCATCGTTGCCGTGCGATAGCGCAGTGCTTGCCATGCCCCCTCATAGAAGGATTCGCCACTCCAAAACTGAATTGGAGCTGTCAGCAGCAGTTGTAGCCAAGGATGGTGCAGCCAAGAGGAAAGCCAAGGGAAAGACCACCCTGTCATCATGGGCAGGTTGCCGAGGAGCAACAGGAGCGTCGCGCCCCCGGCAAAGAGGAGGCGGCGTCGGAGACGGCGCAGTTCAGCCCGATAGGCAAACTCCTCGGCGGCAGTGTCCCCTAGGAGTCCCTCTTCTGGCAGGCGCTCTGCCCGGTAGCCCGCTTGGGCGATCGCCCCTTGTAAATCCGACCAGGTCACCCGCTGCGGATCGTAGGTCACACTGGCTTGGCCAGCAGCAAAATGAATTTCACAATCCACAACCCCCGCCAGCGATCGCAGGGCGGTTTCAACGACATTGGCGCAGGCGGCACAGCGCATCCCCTGCACCTTGAACATGAGGTGAGTCATGGTGGCCTTTTCCTAGAACACTCTCTGTTGATCCTGAAGTCTCCAGTCAACTAGAGAGTCAAGGGGTTAGGCCTCCACTGCGGTGGCGCGATTTTGGGGAGTCAATTCCCAAGCGATCGCCGTCAATTCTTGCTCAAAGGTCAACTGTGCCCGATTGGTGCGTCCGCCCAGATAGAGGATTTCGTTTGCCTGCAACCCCCACACTTGGGAGTGGGAGACATAGCTCATGAGGACTCCAGCCATTAAAAAGGCAAACCCCGCATAAAAAAGGGGAATTCCCGGATCGGCTTTAATTTGCAGCCCCGTACTGCCCACCAGTTCAACCAACGTTAACTTTACGCCGTTGATTTCTGTACTCATGCCTGTGCGCAGGCTACGCAGAAATTCCCCCTGGGGGCTATAGATGAAAACCGTGCCTTGAAGATCCCGCGCAATCAGGGAAATCCCTGCAGAGAGATCGGGCTTGGTGGGGAGCCACGTGCCCCAGAGGCGACCTTTTCCCTCTGTCTCCAGTTCGGCCATAGGCAGTTGCAGCACAGGACTGTTGTTGAGGCGAAAGCGAATGGCGGCAATACCCCAGTCCGCCTGATAGAGGGTCACCCCACCGTACTTGAGGGGCTGGTTGACATGGAGGGTGCCCCGCTTTACCTCCTGCCCTTCGCCATCCAAGACGGAAAGATCCGAGTAGAATTGATCGATGTCCCCCGCCTCGGTGTAGTCAATCCAAAAGCGATTTACCTTGACCGACCAGTCCTGCGGTACCCGTGCTAGGGGGCCTGCCTGAACAATGTGCTGTAGATGAAAGGTTTCACCACTGGGCACCAGTTCTTGGGCCATAAACCCCGTCAGCGCCCCCAAAATCCCCCCCAGCAGAATCAGGATCAGACTGGCATGAACAACAATTGGGCCAATCCGACCCACCATGCCTTTGCGGGCATAGAGTTGGTTATCGGTTTGCCAGACGCGGTAGCCCCTAGCGGCAAGGGCAGTGGCCAAGTCTTTAAGGGAGCCTTGGGGAATTGCAGTACTCAGGGCAAGCTTGGTGAACTGTTGCGGTGCTTGGTAGTACTGCCAGCGTTGGGCGGCAGTCAGGGCGGGCACTTGCCGACTCAAGGTACAGGTTATCAAACTGAGGCCAAAGAGCACCAACAGGGTGAGATACCAAGGGGTGCGATACACATGATCTAACCCCAAGGCCAACAGGACTCGCCAACTGAGAAAGCCAAACAGGGCGGGGTCTTCGGGATAGTTGGCTTGATAGAAACTGAGGGACTGCCCCTGCTCGATGACTGTGCCGCCAATACTGGCGATCGCAATCCCTAGGAGTAGGAGAATCGCTAGGCGCAAATCTCCAAGGAGGGCAAAAACACGGCGAACCACAGGGGCACTGATCCTCATAAATTAAATCTTTAGTGTTGCCAATTCACCCAGTCCTGGGGTTTCAAAAATGTGGTGTACAGTTCTTCTTCGCGGCTATTGGGTTCTGGCTGATAGCCATATTCCCAGCGCACTAGGGGGGGCAAGGACATCAAAATAGACTCCGTGCGGCCATTGGTCTGCAGGCCAAAGATGGTGCCGCGGTCATAGACAAGGTTAAATTCCACATAGCGCCCCCGCCGATAGAGCTGGAATTGTCGCTCGCGATCGCCATACTCGAGGTGACGCCGCCGTTCCACAATCGGCAGATAGGCCTCGAGGAAGGCTTGACCACAGCTTTGAATAAAGGCAAAGAGATCCTCCCACGAACGAGGGCCAACGGAACCCACTTGGCGGCTATAGCGGGCTGCTTCGCCATTGGGGTCAGGACCACGGTACAGCTCGCGATCGCTGCCATCTTGGTAGTCAAAGAAAATGCCCCCTACGCCACGGGTTTCGCCGCGGTGTTTTAGATAAAAGTATTCGTCACACCAGCGCTTGAATACGGGATAGTACTCCGAGTGATGGCGATCGCAGGCAGCCTTGTGCACCTGATGGAAGTGTTTAGCATCTTCGGCAAAGGGGTAATAGGGGGTCAAATCGGCTCCCCCCCCAAACCACCACACTGGCCCTGCCTCAAAGTAGCGGTAGTTCAAATGCACCGTCGGCACATAGGGATTGCGGGGATGGAGCACCATTGAGGTACCGGTGGCATAGAACCTATGGCCGGCGGCCTCTGGCCGCTGCGCCAAAATGGAGGGCGGCAACTGATCGCCCCAGACTTCTGAGAAATTGACCCCCCCTTGCTCCAAAAGGCGGCCATTTTTCATTACCCGCGATCGCCCGCCACCGCCTTCGGGTCGTTCCCAGATGTCCTCTTGAAACTGGGCACCGCCATCGGCAGCCTCTAAGGCCTGACAAATTTGATCCTGTAAATTCTTTACAAAGGTAGCCACCCGTTGACGCGAATCACTGGGCACAGCAGCGGTGGCAGAGGTTGCAACAGTCATAGTAAATATCAAAATCCTAATAACGGTCTTCGGTGTCAAACAGCATTTCAAAGCGCGTCTAGGCCTTGATTGTCTTTATTGTACTGCCCCGCCAGCACCTGGGCGAACTTAGCGGCTAGGGCAGCCACCCACTGTTCATCCTGCTGGGTATAGCTGCGGGGGGCATTGGTGCCCAGAATCATCACAGTTTGTTCATCCACCGGTTGGCAGATCACCCCTTGGGTATTGGGGGGCAAATAGTCAAATTCAATGCGACCGGGGTACAGGGCTAAATTGACCAAGTAGATGGGGCGTTGGGTTTGCAGGGCGCGCTGGACAATGGCACCAGGGGCAGTCATGGGTTTAGGTCCGAGAATGCCGCGCCGCAGCAGGGAGCGATCGCCCCGCCAAATAACTATTGACTTTGTGGGTGTATTGGTGAGCAACGTATAGGAAAGCCACGCCAGTTCCGTTTTCAATGCCGAATCTAAATCAGCCGCCAGCTCAAAGCCCTCCTCCCCCTCCAGAATTACTGCTTCGGGCGGACGGGGCTGCACCTGCTGCCAAATCAACGTCGTTAAAATCAACACCGCCGCCAGGATGACCCCCACAACATCAGACCGCGCTTGCGAGGGGGTAAGCACTGGCGTCAGGAGACGATTGAGCAGTAGGAGGGTGCCCCCCAGAATCCCCGTTGCCAGGGGCAAATAGCGCAGGAATTGACTGTTCATCTACAATCCTGAAAAATTGCCCGACAGTTACTGTATCTACTCTCTGTTAGTCTAATCTTGCGGTGGGAGGAGTCAATTGCACCATGCCAAGACAAGGGTTCTCAGGCCTCAGCCGCGGCGCGATCGCTTTTTGGGGACTGGTGAGCTTCAACCTTTTAGACCCGCTCCCCTTTGCCCTTGCCAGTGCATCGCCAGCCATTATCTCGAATCCTAGGGTTGCCCCCCTGCACTTAGAAATTAGCCTCTCGCGGCGGCAATTAACCCTCTATCGAGGACAGACACCGCTGCGCCGCTATCCAGTGGCTGTTGGCCGACCGGGGTGGGAAACCCCTGTGGGCATATTTCAAGTGCGAGAGATGATTCGCAATCCTGCTTGGAAAAATCCCTTTACAGGTGCGGTGATTGCCGGAGGGCATCCCCGAAATCCCTTGGGGCGGCGTTGGATCGGCTTTTGGAGTGATGGCAAAAATTGGGTCGGGCTGCATGGCACCCCCAATCCTGAGTCTGTGGGTCACGCTGTCTCCCACGGCTGCGTGCGCATGTATAACGCCGATATTGAAGAACTGTTTGAAAAAGTGCAACCCGGTGTGCCTGTGATTGTTGTGCCCTAAAAGGGTGCCACAAGGGCAGCGCCAAAAAAGACAACGGCGATTGCATCCACCAAGCCGTGGAGGATGACCCCTGCCCACAACCGCTGAGTACAGGCAAAGGCGAGGCAGTAAAAAAGGGAAGCAAATGTTGCCATAAGGATATACACCCCTCGGTAAACAAGCAGGGGCAGTTGAATGTTGGCATTCGGCTCATTGCCCATATGCACAATGCCAAAAAGCAGAGAGCAAATGAGAATAGCACCCCAAGCAAGGACAACAGGGGGGTAGCGATCGCCCCTATAGTGCTGCAATAGATCCCGCACAAAAATCATCAGACCACTGCGAAAGAGCACCTCCTCAAAAATGCCCACCCGCAGCGCAAAAAGCGTCGAATAGACAAATACTTGAAGTAGCGAAGGGGTGAAGTTAAATTGCGCCAAGGGCAAAAAGCCCAACAAACTCCCCAAGGGCACCATTGTAAGAAGTGCTCCTAGGAACATTGCCCCCAGTAAGCGCGCATCGCGCCAGCGCGGTTCAAAGCTATAGCCAAAGTGCGATCGCCCCAACCCAGTGCCAAAAATGATGACTAGGATAAATAGCTGTAGCGCCACCAAAGGGCCAAAGCGAAAGTAGGGGGTCGAGAACCAATACAGACTAAAGAGAGAGACTGCAATCAAGGGCAGGTGTTGCCAGCCCAACCCCGTTGGTTTCTCTTTGGGGAGGTGGTGCCGCTGCCAATCGCCCCAAGCACATAAGAGCAAATAGAGGGGGGTAATGACGAATCCTTCGCTGTGCTCAAATGCTGGCGAGATCAGCCCACTGTGGCTAAGCAGTAAATAGAGCGCTGCCCCGCTAATCCAGCCCCACAGCACTGGCCTCGGTACCGTTTTCTGCCGTAAAAGGAAGGGAACACGCACCATTGCCCAGACGCCGCCAAGAAAAATCAGTAAATTCAGCCACGGCTGATCGGCAAAGATTAAGTTGCTGAGAATTCGGTGCCAACGAAAGTAAGTCACTTGCGGCAGCAGAAGGCCAATCGAGATGTACAGTCCCAAACTTAGGAGCAATCGTCTCGGCCAGCGCCGAGCAATTGTCTCAAAATCTTGCTTGCCGACTGCCCACCAGAGCACAGGAAAACCGCCAATGATTACCACAGCAGCGGCCTCCACAAGGCTTTCTAACCACGGCCAAGGGATTCCTGATAGATAGTGGAGATAAAGAAGTTGTGCCAAAAACCACAGTCCAGCGGCAACAATTGCCATCCGTTGTTCGCGGCCAGCGGAAAATCGGGGTGACTGCAAAAAGGCTTGGGGGGCTGTGGCCAACCAGTGACCGACAGTGGGTTTAGGCTGGCTCATTAGGTTAGGCATCGGCATTGTGACATACTCCCGACCCCCCCACTGCGCATAGGGGGCAAGCTTCTCCAATTTGTCGATCTTCGCATTTTATAGTGCGCCGATGCCCCAGACCCGCTTCTTTGATCAGCACTTCAGAGTTCACCTCTCAACGGTCGGATTACGCTTGCGGCACTTGGTTCAAGCAAATTCCCCAGTGCTGTGACGTGGGGTTGACCTTCACAACCCACCGCCCGGCTCTCCCAGGGTTGGCAAAACTTTCTTAAATCTGTCTCTAGTTCAGGCTGCGGGTAAACAAGTTCCATGGGCAGTCGGCGCTTTGGGATGAGTCCTTACCAGTGGTGGAGCAGTGGCAGCGGTACGTTGAGCAGCAAGAGCGCAAGGCTTCCTGCCGATGAGCTAAAACCATCGCGATCGCAATTTTGGGCAGAGCGCTATAATCAAGGCTTATTCCCCAGCGGAATTCCCTATCTTTACCTAGACCACTGCTGTTGACCTTTCTTTACTCCGCAACCGCATTGTGCCATGACGACCCCCACTTTTGATCGCGATCGGCTCAGCCAACAACTCAAAGAGTTAGAAACCCACGCCCTACAGGCGATCGCCGAAGCAGATACCCTTGAGCGGCTAGAACAACTGCGGGTAGCCTATCTTGGCAAAAAAGGGGAACTCTCGCAAATTCTTGCCCTCATGGGCAAATTGCCCCCCAGCGATCGCCCCACGATTGGCACCCTTGCCAACACCCTTAAAGAGCGCCTCCTCCAAGAGCTAGAGACACGGCGCCAAACCCTGCAAGCGGAAAAAATTGCTGCGCAGTTAGCTGCAGAAACGCTGGATGTAACAATGCCGGGGGTCTTTCGTCCCCAAGGTCACATTCATCCCCTCAATAGCACCATCGACCGCATCCTCGATATTTTTGTGGGTCTTGGCTATACGGTTGCCAATGGCCCAGAGATGGAAAGTGACTACTACAACTTCCAAGCCCTAAATACCCCAGTCGATCACCCTGCCCGCGATATGCAGGATACCTTTTACTTGCCCGATGGTCATCTCCTGCGCACCCACACCTCTTCGGTGCAGATCCGCTACATGGAACTCAACGACCCCCCCATCCGCATTGTGGCCCCTGGTCGCTGTTACCGTCGAGATACCGAGGATGCAACCCACGCTGCCGTGTTTCACCAGGTTGAGATTTTGGCAGTGGATGAGGGACTGACCTTTACCGACCTCAAGGGCACGGTCACAACCTTCTTGGCGGAACTCTTTGGCGATGTGCCGATTCGTTTTCGTGCCAGCTATTTTCCCTTTACAGAACCCTCGGCCGAGGTGGATGTGCAGTGGCAGGGACGCTGGCTAGAAGTTATGGGTTGCGGCATGGTGGATCCCGCTGTCTTCAAAAACGTTGGCTACGATCCAGAGGTTTATACGGGCTTTGCCGCTGGCTTTGGCGTAGAGCGGTTTGCAATGGTGTTGCATCAAATTGACGACATTCGCCGCTTCTACACCAGTGATCTGCGCTTTCTGCAACAGTTTTAGGAGGGCAGAGCCTTGGCGGAACTCCGTCTGTTAGCCATCCTAAATGGAAAGGGGGGCGTGGGCAAAACAACAACAGCCATCAATCTTGCTGCCACCTATGCTGAGCAGTACAAAGTGCTATTGGTGGACACCGATCCCCAAGCTTCCGCCACCTGGTGGTTTCGGCGCAGCGGCCAGTCCATGGGCTTTGATCTCGCCCAAGAAGTAAACCCAAAACTCCTCAGCAATGTCCGCAAGCTCTCTGGCTATGATCTCATTGTGGTGGATACGCCTCCCGCTTTAGCCTCCACTGCCCTTGCAGCAGTTGTGCCGATTGCGGACTACTTGGT
>NZ_JARJMS020000098.1:0-11568 GCF_029335995.1 Thermosynechococcus sp. Uc | reverse complement strand
GTAGGTGCCCGACTGCAATAGGGCAGGAACAGCCGTTGTTTGGGGTTGGGAACGACGCATCAGACTGGTAACGGTGGGCTGCAAAAAGGGGGTTAGATCTTTTTGGAAACTAAAGACCCAGCCAATGAGGGTGGCAATCGCCAGTGAAAAGAGGACACGAAACACCACAATCTCCGGCTGATCGCGAAAGGCCGTCCAAGTTGCCCAAATTACAATTGGGTTGATCGTGGGTGCCGCCAACAAAAAACCAATGGCCACGGAGGTCGGCAGCCCTTGTATTAGTAATCGCCGCGCCACCGGCACATTGCCACACTCGCATACCGGAAAAAGAAAGCCGATGCAACTGCCCACCAAAGCCCCCAGCAGGGGCGATCGCGGCAAGCGACGAATCAGTGCCTGCTCGTCCACAAACAGCAGTAGTCCACTGGAGAGCAAAATCCCCAATAGTAAAAAAGGCAACGCCTCTACCAGGAGGCTCAAAAAAAGTGTAAAACCGCTTTGCAATTGATCCGCAAATGTCATGAGCTTAAAGTGAAGTTTGGGATACAATCTCCTTCAATTCAGGGGGACCCGGCTGGATATCCGTTTGCCGTGAGTCGGTAATCAGCCAATCAAGGGCAGCGGCTTTCAGATCAATTGTGGTGCCTGTTTTATCGACACAGTAGCGCCCAAAGACCAGTTTATCCACTAAGCGAACATCGGATCCGAGGCGAGAATACTCAAAAATCACGCAGTTATCAACCACCGCACCACTGCAAATGTGGCAATTGGGACCAATCATTGTCGGTCCAATAATTGTTGCTCCGTCTTCAATCTTCGTCATGCCGCCAATGTACACCGGGCCTTGGATCGTAACCTTATCCCAATTAACCGCCACATTCAGCCCAGTATAGATTCCCGGAAACCGCTCATGGCCGGGAATCGAAACATTCTTAATTGTGCCGTCGAGAACGCCCCGCACCGCTTGCCAGTAGTCGGGTACTTTACCAATGTCGATCCATTCAAAGTCCATCGGCAACCCATAGAAGGGGGCACCCATTTCCACTAGCTTGGGAAACAGTTGACTTCCAATGTCGTATTCCTGATTGGAGGGAATATAGTCGATAATTTCTGGCTCAAAAATATAAATCCCTGTGTTGATATTGTTGCTCAGGGCTTCTTCAACACTGGGTTTTTCTTGGAAGGCAACAATGCGATCGTGCTCATCGGTAACAACAACGCCATAGCTCGAAACATCTTCTTTGGGCACTGTTTTCATAATCACGGTGGCGATCGCCCCCTTTTGGCGGTGCCAAGCCACAGCTGCTGTCAAATCCAAATCAATCAGGGCATCGCCGCACAAAACAACAAACGTATCGTCAAAAAAGGGGTGAAAATCTTGAATTCGCTTAATCCCCCCTGCAGAACCCAGGGCTTTCCCCACCAGTTCACCGTCTTTAATATAGCCTTCAAAGGAGTAGGCAATATCTACCCCAAAGCGCTGCCCGTCCTGAAAGTAGCTTTCAATCTCATGGGCCAAGTGGCTGACATTGACCATAATTTCGGTAAACCCGTGCTGGCGGAGGAGTTCGACGAGAAATTCCATCACGGGCTTTTGCAAAATTGGGATCATTGGCTTAGGAATGGTGTATGTAATCGGGCGTACCCGCGTGCCTTTTCCAGCCGCCAAGATCATTGCTTTCATATCGGTTGTACCCAATCTACCAACACTTCAAGGGAGACAGCCCCGCTCATGACAACCTTTTTCTAAGGTGGTTGAACCCTTTCGAGTATGTTCCATCCCCATGAAAAGAGCGGTACCCCCCCTAGCTTACCTTAATCAAGAGCATATACCCGCCCATGGTAAAGCAAGCGCGTAATGCCTTTGGACTGAAGATAGCTGCGCACTTTCCGCAGCATTTCCCCGTCGGGTACCTTGACAACTGTCTTGCGCCACTGCACATCGCTGGCTTTATAAAGGCGTTGATTTTGCTGAGAATAGCGGAGAGCCACAGGGCGGCTATCGAAAATGGGTAAGGTGCTTTGTTGAGCCTCTTCCCTAGAGAGGGCACCTAAACCGCGAAAGGCCTCCAAAGGACGAGTCAGTAATTCAGCCCGTCGATCCACTACGACATAACAAGGACGGGGCAGCACAGCCTCCGCAAGGGGCATAATCTCCACCGACTGCACTACTTCCACATCGGCAAGATCAGGTAGAGAAATGTCTTCATCCAGTGCCTCTTCGTCCTCGTCTTCGAGATCTTCATCGCTATAGTCATCCTCATCGAGGGCAACGCTCTCTGCTGGTTCTGCGTCGAGGTCATCCTCCTCTGCTATCTCATCCGCTGCTGCCATTGCGAGTAGGGGCACTTCTTCAACCTCAGAGGCAGCAGCTTCCTCCTCGATCTGTTTGATGACACGGCGAATGGTATTTTCACTCACACCAAATTCCGCGGCCAGAGCTTTAATTGTTTGTCCGGCGGTGTACTGTTGAAAAACACGCTGGCGTTCGCTGTCACTAAGTCGCTTGTAGGTCATGGATCTAGAGTAAGAAGCAGATGGCAAGATCTATTATCTGGGGTGAAAGTGCCAGAATACTGATTTTGTCCAAAACCCTGTGCAACGGGCGATCGCTCCCTAGCGCAGGCGCACAAACCCTGCCTTTTTAATGGCTGCTTGTCCTTGATCGGTCAGGAGGAGATCGGCATAGGCACGACCTGCTTGGGCATCAGGGCTATTGCCTTCCTTAGCAATCACAAATAGGCGGCGGGTAATTGGATAAGTCCCTTCTTGAAATGCACGGTAATTCAATTGGTTGCGCTGTTGGGGACAGCGTTCCGGAGGAACGTAAGGTTCCTGATAGGGAGGCACATATTGATCCTTTTGCTGGCCAAGGGGAAGGGGGTGGATAGTACACTGCCCCACCACCTCTGGGGCAGAGGCATAGTAAATCCCCCCTGGGGTAGCTGCGACCCGCCGTAGGCCATCGGTTGTATCCCGAACTATGACTACAGTGTTGCTCAGAGGCTGCTTTCCTAGCACCTCCTCAATAAAGTACTGAACTGTACCACCGTCTTCGGGATGGCGGGAAAAGGGGATAATCTTTAGGCTTGGACCGCCCACCTGCTGCCAATTGGTTATTTTGCCTGTGTAGATGTCCGCAATCTGTTGCACTGTCAGTCCAGGGATGCCCAGCCTCGGATTGACGGCGATCGCTAGCCCATCAATGGCAACGGGAATCGCAGCTAATTGAATACCCTGTGCTGCTGCTTTAGCCAACTCTTCGTCCTTGAGGGGACGGGAAGATTGCGCAAAAGACAGTTGATTATTCAATAACATACGAATACCACTGCCTGACCCTGGCGTTCCTGTGGGGGGATCGACGTAGCGTAGTCGAAAATTAGGCCAAGCAGCTTGCAGCAGTGGATCGACATCGCGGCGAATAGGTGCCCAAGTGGTGCTACCGCCATAATTAAAAA
Organism: Thermosynechococcus sp. Uc; assembly: GCF_029335995.1. NCBI lineage: Bacteria > Bacillati > Cyanobacteriota > Cyanophyceae > Acaryochloridales > Thermosynechococcaceae > Thermosynechococcus > Thermosynechococcus sp. Uc. Next base: position 8,110 of record NZ_JARJMS020000098.1, on the reverse strand, counting down.
GTCCACTGGGGACATTCTTCACTTGGGTAAACGTAGATTGACCCTCCGTTGTTCCTAGATGGAGACCCCCATTGCCAATGATTTTGCCGTTATTGATAAGGCGAAGCACCAGCACTGCACCAATGCCCAGAAGGCCTAGGGTAATCAGCAGAGAAAGCAGTAAAGGCAAAAGAGAATCACTTTTCCCTTGGGACATACAAAATAATTTCTCACTTTTTCTAGCTTAGCCCAAACCAGTGGATGTTGTGGGTGTGGTGCGTAGTTCCGCTGCCTCAGCCGCTAACACCCCCATTAGCGTAGAATTGGGAATTCCGCGAAAATGATGAAGAAAGGTTTGTTGAGTTTACTATGCGCTACCGTCGCTTTGGTCGCACCCAACTGCCAATGCCCGTCTTTTCCTGTGGCGGCATGCGCTATCAGTTTTCATGGCAGGATATTAGTGCGAGGACAATTCCTGAGGAGAATCAACGCAATCTAGAGGCGACGATTTGCCGAGCCGTTGAGCTGGGGATTAATCACATTGAAACTGCCCGTGGCTATGGCACCTCAGAAGTGCAGTTGGGCAAAATTCTACCTCGGTTGCCTCGGGAAAAACTGATCGTGCAAACCAAAGTGGGACCGCGACCCACGGCCAAGGAATTTCGGGAAACTTTGGAGACGTCGCTGCGCAATCTGCGGCTAGACTACATTGATTTGCTGGCGATCCATGGCATTAACCTACCAGAGCATCTAGAACAAGTGCTGCGACCGGGGGGATGCCTAGAGGTGGCACGGGACTTTCAAGCGGCAGGGAAGATTCGCTTCATAGGTTTTTCTACCCACGGCAGCTTAGAAGTGATTCGGCAGGCGATCGCCAGCGATGTTTTTGATTATGTCAACCTGCATTGGTACTATATCAATCAGCAGAATTGGCCCGCCATCCTTGATGCCCAAGCCCGGGATATGGGCGTCTTTATCATTAGCCCTGCGGATAAAGGGGGGATGCTCTACAAACCACCCCAACGGCTTGTGGAACTATGTGCCCCCCTCAGCCCAATCGTCTTTAACGATTTATTTTGCCTCTCCCATCCCCAGGTGCATACGCTGAGTATTGGTGCTGCTCGCCCCAGTGATTTTGATGAACACCTGAAGGTGCTACATCTATTAGATCAGGCCGATGAGATTCTGCCGCCGATCTTGACACGGCTGGAGCAAGCTGCCATTGAGCGTTTAGGGGAAGACTGGTATCACACTTGGCATGAGGGGCTGCCGGACTATCGCCACACCCCCGGTGAAGTGAATATCCCGATCATTCTCTGGCTATGGAATCTGGTGCAGGCCTATGATTTGCTCGAGTATGCCCGCATGCGCTATAACTTGCTTGGCAACGGCGGCCACTGGTTTCCAGGTGCCAATGCGGCACAGGTCAAACATTTGGATTTAGCCCCCTGTTTGCAGAACAGTCCCCATCGGCACAAGATTCCAAGAATTTTGCAAGCGGCTCATGCTCTGCTGAGTGGCACTCCCCAGCAGCGATTATCTCAATCCTAAGGATAGGGAAGTTCCCCCAGCAAATCGCGGACAATTCCCCTAGGCGATCGCTCCTTGTGCCACCGACAATAAAAGTATTAAGGGTAAGAGGTCAACACTATGGATTTCATCTATCACCTAAGCAATGCCAGCCTTACCCTGCGGGTTGTGCAATTCCTACATGAATACGCCAATCTACCCGTGCAGTTTGTTACGGTCATTCATCAAGTAGATGGATGGGTGGTTCGCATTAAAATGCATTCGCCCCTCTGCGACGCACAAGCAGGAAATTTCCGCGCCTTCTTGAACGAATTGGGGTTCCCCTACACACCAAAGATTTCGCTGAAAATGGCACTGTGGGCACTGGAAACCGGGCAGTCAATGGTGGATGTGATGCGCCGTTATCAAGTGGCGATTGTCTCCCATGGCTACCCGAATTACGATGACATCGAAGCGTTTCGCAAACAGTTTATTCAAGGCTTGGGCTACTGCCCTGAAACCTTGGCTTAAGACGCTATCACTCCTTGGCCTTGCTCGCGGCGATGCTGCAAGATTCGTTCTGCAAGGGGGAGATCGCTGGGAGTTGTTATCTTCAGATTCGTTTCCTCACCTAAAACAATGTGCACCGCATAGCCGAGGCGTTCAAAGAGGGCAGCATCATCTGTGACCTCCCAGCCTTTGGCCACTGCCAGTTCATGGGCAATACGCAAGGGTTCGACGCGAAAGCCCTGGGGGGTCTGGGCGGCCCAAAGGGAGTCCCGCTCTGGAGTTTGGACAACAACGCCTTCACGGTTGACGATTTTAATTGTATCTTTGACCGGCACCGCTGCAATCAGGCCGGCATAGGTCTTTAGGGCGTGGGCACAGCGGTTAATCAGATCAGGGGTAGCCAGACAGCGGGCACCATCGTGGATCAGCACCTGCTCAGCCGTTTCAGGGAGTGCCTGCAACCCATTAAACACTGAGGCTTGGCGGGTCTCACCACCTGGAATCAAATGGACAGGCTGTGGTAGGTGCAAGTCCCCCAGGAGTGCTTCCCAAACGGGAAAGTCCTCTGGCTGGCCAATGACACCAATCCATTCAATTGCTTCGGCAGCAGCAACCGCTTCCAAGGTCCATGCCAAAAGGGGTTTACCAAGAAGTTGCAAGCGCAGCTTATTGTGGCTTGCCCCCATGCGTTTACCCATGCCGGCGGCGGGAATGAGGATGTGCATTCATGCCCTTTTGAAGACTGTTTTTTTATCTTGGCATAGGAAGGCTCTGGGCACTATGACTCTGTAGGACGGCTGGCCAAATTGATGCGATCGCTAAGTTGCCGCAGCAGGCTGCCCATTTCTGGATCGGTACGTTGAAGTTCAGCCACCTTGTCACAGCTATACATGACGGTGGTGTGATCCTTACCGCCAAACTCTTCACCAATTTTCGGCAGACTCAAGCCGGTGTATTGGCGCATCAAATACATGCCCACTTGACGTGCCATGCTAATCTCGCGGCGGCGGGAGTTGCCCTTGAGATCACTGATGGACACATTTAGCGCTTCAGAGACCACCTTCAGGATCACTTCTGGTGAGGTTTCAATTTTACGAGTGGTTGGACTCAGGACGGGGGCTATATTTTCCACCGTCATCGGTAACCCTGAGATGGAAATGTAGGCAACGGCTCGAATGAGTGCCCCCTCCAATTCCCGAATATTGGAAGTGTAGCTGGCGGCAATATACTCAATCACATCCCGAGGCAAGCGAATATTTTCGTACTCCGCTTTTTTCTGGAGGATGGCCATACGGGTTTCCAAGTCGGGGGGTTGAATATCGGCAATTAGCCCCATGGAAAAGCGGGAACAGAGCCGCTCTTGGAGACGGGGAATTTGACTGGGGGGGCGATCGCTGGCCAAAACCACCTGCTTACCGGCCTCGTGCAGTGTATTGAAGGTGTGAAAAAACTCCTCTTGGGTATATTCCTTGCCCTCAATAAATTGAATGTCATCCACAAGCATCACATCCACCGCCCGATAGTGCTCGCGAAAGCTCTGCATACTGTCTTTGCGGATGGCGGCAATCAAGTCATTCGTAAACTGCTCGGTAGAAACATAGAAAATCTTGGCATTGGGATCAATTTCTAGGCGATAGTGACCAATTGCCTGCATGAGATGGGTTTTGCCCAAGCCGACACCGCCACAGAGAAAAAGGGGGTTAAACTCCCGCCCTGGTGATTCCGCCACGGCCAAGCAGGCCGCATGGGCCATGCGGTTATTGGGGCCAACGACATAGCGGGAAAAGACATACTTGGGATTTAGTTCACTGCCGCGGTGGCGAGCCGGCGGGGTAGTTGCCTCTACTTCACCCCGACTAGTGGGGCGAATACTGGGGTCGTGCTCTGCCCCTTGGGCGATCGCCAGCTCAATCTCTACCGCCTCACCAACAATGTCCCGTGCCACATCGGCAATGGTTTTCAAATAGTACTTTTGCAACCAGTTGCGAGCAAAGGGATTGGGGGTGCAAATAGTCAGCGTTTGGCCATCAAAGGACTGCACCGTTGCTGTCTTAATCCAAGTTTCAAACGTCGGGCGACTGAGCAACAGTTGCAACCGCTCCAAAATTTGATGCCAGAGATCTTCGGCAGAGCTAATCACGTAAACCTCGTCCGTAGAATGTGAGCAATGATAGGCAACAGGATCAAGACGGCAATAGTCTCTTAGGACTACCGCTGTCTCACGGGAAGTGATACGATTGTAGATCGCTCTAACGACTGACTAGGGCGTGCCCTTTGGGGCAGTGTTTGTTCTAATCAACCATCATAACTGCAACAGCTATGACGCAACGTACACTGGGCGGCACTGTCCGCAAACGCAAACGCACCTCTGGGTTCCGCGCGCGCATGCGTACTAAATCGGGGCAGAACGTCATTAAGGCACGGCGGCGTAAAGGACGGGCACGGCTTGCCGTCTAGTGCTGCCTCGTCAACATCGCCTGCGCGATCGCCATGATTTTGACCGCGTCTATGAACACAAAACCGCCTACCACGGCAAGCTGGCTGTTCTTTGGCTGGCGCCTCAATCCCATAGGGAAACGCCACGGCTGGGGATCGTGGTCAGCAAAAAGGTCAGCAAGCGAGCTGTCGATCGCAACCGTTTGAAGCGGCAATGGCGACGGGTAATCCACCCACTGCTACCGCAGATAGCCGCAGGGTGGGATATGATTGTGGTAGTGCGTCAGGCGGCACTGCAAGTCAGTGACGAGGACTGTCGCGCTGAATTGATGCAGTTAATGGCCAAAGCAGGGGTACTGACGATGCCAGGAATTTCCGAAGACGTTTTCTACGAAGGCGGTCCCCACTGGGGTGACTTGGTGCTCAACTTACTGTTGGGGCTAACGGTGGTTTGTCTGCCCCTTACGGTCGGTGCTATTGTCCGTGCCCTCTGGCTGCGCTACCGGATTACAAATCGGCGGATTACCGTAATTGGTGGCTGGATGGGGCGCGATCGCTCCGATGTCATCTACGGTGAAATCACTAAAGTCGTCACTGTTCCTCGGGGTTGGGGAGCCTACGGCGATATGGTGGTTACCCTCAAAGATGGTAGCCGCTTAGAAATGCGCGCCGTCCCTCGTTTTCGTGAAATCTACAACTACATTGCTGCTAAATTGAGTCCCGCTGCCAAAAGTGTGAGTGGCGCGATTGGTTCTTAAGACCTAAGATAGTTCTGTTAACTGTTCACCCTCAATTGCAGGATTCCATGGATTTTGGTATCGGTTTCCTCTCCAACAATGTCATGCTGCCAATCCTTGATTTTTTCTACGGGATTGTGCCGAGCTATGGCCTTGCTATTGTGGCGCTGACACTGGTGGTGCGCTTTGCCGTTTATCCCCTCAGTGCAGGATCAATTCGCAATATGCGGCGCATGAAAGTTGTGCAGCCAATCATGCAAAAACGGATGCAGGAAATCCAACAAAAATACAAGGATAATCCTGCGGAACAGCAAAAGGCAATGGCAGAAGTGTATAGGGAGTTTGGCAATCCTTTGGCGGGTTGCTTTCCCCTTTTGTTGCAGTTGCCGATCCTTTTTGCCCTTTTTGCTACCCTGCGCGGATCACCCTTTGCCGATGTGAATTACCCGCTGAACCTACAGATTGTTCCCGCCGATCAAACGGTCTTAGCCCAGCCCTTTGCCACCAAACCGCAAAATATTTACGTTGACGAGGGAGTGCACTTCCCCATTCAGGCAGTGATTCCCATCGGTACCAAAATTCCAGTGGGTCAAACCGTCGATCTTCAATTCCAGACTAAGGAAGGTAAGCCCTTTAGTGAACTAGTGGCGGCCTATCCCAATAGTCATTTGCAACCTAAGTGGCAAATCATTCGCGGTCAAGAGCGGGCAACCGTTGACAGTGAAGGCCATCTGCAAGCCCTGCAACCGGGTGATGTAACCGTTCAGGGCACAATTCCAGGAATTGCGGCAGATAAAGGTTTTCTCTTCATTTCTGCCCTTGGCCATGTGGGTGTTATTGATCAAGGGGAGCTGTTCACAACGCTGCCCGATGGTACACGCCAGTTTAATTGGGGGGCAATCCACTGGGATATCCTGATCATGATCCTTGGCTTTGGCGTTAGTCTCTACGTCAACCAGTTGCTCTCTGGCCAAGGCAGCAGCAATAATCCCCAGCAGCAAACCGTGAATCAATTGACGCCAATTATCTTTTCTGGGATGTTCCTCTTTTTCCCGCTGCCGGCAGGGGTACTGCTCTATATGCTGATAGCCAACATCTTCCAGACAGTGCAAACCTTTATCCTGCAACAGGAGCCACTGCCGGAAAATCTACAGAAACTAGTCGAAGAGCAGGAACGAGCCGAAGCCATTAAGAATCGGGCTGCTCTTCCTTTTGAGGGCAAGGGTGCCAAAAGTGCCAAGGCCACCAAAGCCAAGCGTAATCCATCAGGTTGAGGGGAGGCATGACCGCTGATCCAATTGCTGCGGGGTGTGCGTGGCTGGAACAGGCGCTTGCTTTAGCAGGCTTTAAGACAACTGTTGCTGTGGTGGAGTCCCCATTAGCGGGTGTGGTGCCGGGGCATTGGCTGGAAATTGATCGCCAATGCCTGAGTGCTGCCCAAATTGAGGCACTTCTGGCCAACAATGCCCAAGCTCTTGATGCGCTGCAATATCTGCTCAACGCTACGTTGAACTTGGGGCGATCGCGGGAGGAACAAACAGCCTTTACCTTGGAATTGGCGGGCTATCGCCGTGCCCGTTATCGGCAGTTGCAGCAGATTGCCCAGCAGGTGGCTGCCCAAGTCCTCGACACGGGTAAACCCGTTGAAATTCGCTCCCTATCAGCAGCAGAGCGGCGTGTCGTTCACAGTCTCATTAAGGTAGAAAGCGATCGCCTTGAAACCTTTAGCTATGGTGAAGAACCGGATCGGCGCTTGGTGGTGCAGTTAGCCCAAGGGACTGAGGGCAAGGTGACGGCTGATGCATTGGAGCAAGTATAGCCCCAAAATTGAGTTGCCACTGCTATCGAGGGGGGGACTGTAGCAGGCGATTGCCCCTTGTCGCGGCACAATGGCTAAGATTACCCCGCTCACACCCGATTTCATAGGTAAGCCAATCTCTAGGGCGTAGCGAGGGGAATCCTCGTAGAGGCCACAGCTAAGCAGGAGCACATTGACCTGCTGGCGATGGCGATCGCTTACCTTTTCATGGGGCAACGCTAAGAGGAGACCCAAGCGGGCCACTTCCTCAATTGTTGCTTGGAAACAGCACACTTGATTGTAGATCTCAAGGGCGACCTCCGCATCGGCAATACGTCCAGACTCCACTAAGAAGTGGGCAAGGGTGCGATTTTGCCAGTTGGGATGGCGATAGACCGCCGCTAACACCTCCTGATCTACTTGTAACTCCGTACCAGCACACTCATTGAGCCAAGTTTGAAAAACGGCGACACCGCCAACATGGGTCAACTGGCTAGCGAGGGCGATCGCCCCACTGTTGATCATTGGATTGCGAGGCCAGCCCTGATCAAGGGTTAACTGCAACACAGAGTTATAGGGGTAATCCGAGGGGCGCTGCCCTACCCACCTCCACACCCGCTCTTGCCACAGTGTTAAAGCATACAGTAGTAAAAAGGGCTTAATTGCACTCATCAAGGGAAAGCGCAAACTGGAACACCCCAGCGTAAACTGGTGCTCCGGCGTAACCACTGCAAAGGCAAAGGTATTAGACCCCACCCTCGGTAGCCGCTGAAGCGGTTCCCCCTTGGGAATCTCTGTGGCAGCCGCCTCAAGCCACTCTTGAATGAGGGCAGGGTGGAGTTGCTCCAACATTACTGCGCCTAAGCATTGGCATCAAGGGAAAGTTGCTCGCTACTGGTTACCCGTCGCCGCCGCCGCCGACCTGCGGGCACAGAGGCCTCTGGCGTGGATGCCTCCCCGACAGATTCAGTGTTAGGAGTAACTTCTGGCTCACTGGCACTGAGTAACGCTGTGGCCGGAATTGGCTCGACATTAATCGTGCTAATCACAGGGGAGGGCAACTCATCAGCAGATTCTGGCACATCCTCAGCCATTCCCTCTCCGATGGGACGTGCTGTTTTCTGGGGTAGGGGTAGGGGGT
>NZ_JARJMS020000080.1:0-26010 GCF_029335995.1 Thermosynechococcus sp. Uc | reverse complement strand
AGCCCACCCTTTGGCAAAAACTTTTCCCCCTCCTATTGCGCGAAGCGATCGCCACCCTTGAGGGGATGAGTCACCTGTTCAAAAAGGCCGCGGAACACCTGAAGGGAGTGGCTACGCAACGGGCGATCGCCCCAGAGGAATTAAATCCCGAACAGTCATGGATGAGTCGAGGGGCACTTCTATGGTGGCAGGGCATGGGCTGGGTGCAGCGACGGCTGCCGAACCATTTACAGGCGCGTTACAATCGCGCGACATTGACTGGGATCGCCATCACTCTATTCCTCATTCTACTTTGGCTCAAGCCCCTGAGTTGGTTTCAAGCTCCCACCCGGCCAACGGTAAACGAGATGAAGCGTCCTCAACCCAGTGTCCTTGTACAACCCCGCCTGACTCCCACACCGATGGCGGCAACCACTCCACCCCCTGCCAATCCCATACCCACCCCTGCCACGGTGGCGATCGCCAATTCTTCCCCCGTCATGGGTGACACCCTGACCGTTCGACAGCAATTGCTCGCCATTTGCGATCGCTACAGCAATGCCCTTGATCCCACCCTGACTCTTACCCCCAGCGAACAGCGCTTAGAATTGATGCTGGCCAATGGTTGGTATGATTTAAGTCCCCAAAAACAGGATCAACTGGCGCAGAACCTTTGGCAAACTGCCCATGACTTGGGCTATCAGACCGTAATTGTTGTGGATACCGAAGGTCGTTTACTTGTTCGCGATCCTGTGGTAGGGAACAATGCTATTGTTGTGCGCCGCAAGCTGGTCTGACCTGCCATGTCAGGTCAGTCATCAATTTCACAATCCGCTAATCTAGAAAAGTGCCAACTTGTTCAGCTGCCTATGAGCGACACCACCCTTTCCCCTGAGAAGCGCAAAGCCCTTGAGCTTGCCGTTTCCCAAATTGAGCGCACTTTTGGTAAGGGCAGCATCATGCGTCTCGGGGATGCCACCCGGATGAAGGTGGAAACCATTTCTAGCGGGGCACTGACTCTTGACCTTGCTCTAGGCGGTGGCCTGCCAAAGGGACGAATCATTGAAATTTATGGCCCTGAAAGCTCGGGGAAAACCACCTTGGCGCTCCATGCGGCAGCCGAAGTCCAGAAAGCGGGTGGGGTGGCAGCCTTTGTGGATGCCGAACATGCACTTGATCCCACCTACGCTGCTGCCCTCGGCGTAGACATTGAAAATCTGTTGGTTGCCCAGCCAGATACTGGGGAAGCAGCCTTAGAAATTGTGGATCAACTGGTGCGCTCCACAGCAGTGGATATTGTAGTGGTGGACTCCGTTGCGGCTCTGGTACCCCGTGCGGAAATTGAGGGGGACATGGGAGACAGCCATGTGGGTCTGCAGGCTCGCCTGATGAGCCAAGCCCTGCGCAAAATTACTGGCAATATCGGTAAAACAGGCTCTACCGTGATTTTTCTAAACCAATTACGGCAAAAAATTGGCATCACCTACGGCAACCCGGAAACAACGACGGGGGGAACGGCGCTTAAGTTCTATGCCTCGGTGCGGCTGGATATTCGGCGTGTGCAAACTCTCAAAAGAGGAACCGAAGAATTCGGTATTCGAGTCAAAGTCAAGGTGGCGAAAAATAAGGTGGCGCCTCCCTTCCGTATTGCCGAGTTTGACATCATTTTTGGTAAGGGTATTTCTAATCTCGGCTGCATTCTCGATATGGCCGAGGAAACCGGTGTCATTACCCGTAAAGGGGCTTGGTATTCCTACAACGGTGAAAATCTTGCCCAAGGGCGCGACAACACCATTAAGTACATGGAGGAGAATCCTGCCTTTGCTCAGGAGGTGGAGCAGCAGGTGCGGCAAAAGCTAGACCAAGGGGCAGTTGTTTCCGCCAATACGGTGACTTATACCCACGATGAAATTGCCGAAGGGGAATAGGAGCGATCGCCCACAAGGGACTTGCCTAGGAGTAATTTGCGCTCTCCCCAAAACGTGAAGCTTTCCTCGACCATTACAAAGCCACAGCGGGCATATAACTGTTGTGCTGCTTGATTTTGGGCAAGGACGTGAAGATAAAGCCGAGAGTAAGTGGGGCAAAGGCTGACTTCAACAGTGTGTAAGAGCTGCCGGCCAATCCCGCGCCGCCGGTAGTGTGGATGCACAGCTAAATTGGAAAGATAGGGGTGTGGCTGACCCTGAATCTCACGGAGCTGCACTTCAACACTGCCCACACAGAAAAAAGAGGCTTCCTTGGGCATGACAGCTAACCAGCAATGGTAGTGGGGACGCTCTTTATGCCAGCGATCGCGTAAGTCCTGTTCAATTCCCCACCGGACAAAACTCCGCCAAAGGGCTTGCCAACCGCCGCCGGGGTGAAAACTCAGCGCCACCAGTTGAGCGACACTGGGAAGATCGGTGATCTTTGCCGCACGAATCTCAATCATCCTAGGGTTGAGGGAGAACAGATTGATCCCGTTGGAGCTGAGTCAGCAGTGCCCGCAAGGGGGGCTTGGCCAATAGGCTTTGCGTATCTGCCACGAGGCGATCGCCCCAAAGGTTTTCCCGCTGAAACTCCACCGTGCCATAGCGGCTATCGAGGCGCAGGGCTTCCTCTGCCAGTTGCAGGGCTTTCACTTCATTCCCCAATTTCAGGAGGGCTGTTGCAAGGGCGAGTTTGGGTTCACTGGCCTTAGGATCAATGTCTGCCGCCTGCTCCCAGTTTTTCGCCGCTTGGCGGATATTCCCCTGTTCATAGAGCACAAGGCCAATGTTGGTATAGGCTGGCCAAAACTGTCGATCCAAGCGCAGGGAGCGGCGATATTGCTCGATCGCCCGATCCTTTTGTCCCAGTTTGAGATAGGCATTGCCAAGGTTAAACCATTCCTCTTTAGCTTCGGGTTTAAGCGCCAATCCCTGTTCAATTGCCCGCACCGATGCGCCATACTGTCCTAGGCGAAAATGGGCAGACCCTAAATTGAAGTAAGCACCGGGATTTTGGTCATTGAGTTTCAAAGACTGCTCTAGAGCTGGCACCGCCTCCTGTGGTTGATTGACAGCAAGGTAAAGCCCCCCCAGTAATGCCCAAATTTCGTGGGCCTGAGGAGCTAACTGCACTGCCAGTTTTGCCCGCGCTAGAGCCTCTTGAAATTGCTGAAACTGTGCCAATTGCAGGGCTTCTTGGGCTACGATAAAGCCATTTTGCTCCATCTCCTTGGCATTGAGTTCAAGGGTGCGCGGTAACACCACTTGTGCCGCTGCCAAACTGCCACTTAGGAGGACAAGACCCAGACTCAGGGTTAAGCGGGCAAGCGTTTTAGGCACGATGCAGTTTCCAAGTTGCAAGCTAAGGGAATTCTTCTTTAGTTTGCCATACGCCACCGGTATTTGAGGCCCCTGAGGGGGGCTAGCCAGAGTAGAAAAGCCGAAAGTAAAGCAATTTCCCGAGATGGGGGGTTAGGTACTTTAACTGCCGATGTTATTTTGCCAATGCTGGTAGTAAGCGCTCGTAGTGGTGGGGCGATCGCCAGCGCAACAAATGACTCACGGGCTGTCCGATGAACTCCGTTGTCAAACCAATGGCACGGCGGGGGTGCAGCGTCGCCAAGGCAAGCGCCGCTTCAAAGTCGCACACCCCCCAATCCACGAGGCGTCCTACCATGGCCAAAAGAGGCACCGTTGTGCCACAGAGGGTACCATCCTCAAGACGAGCAGTGCCATTTTTTACTTCAATGTGTCGCTGATCCCACGGGTAGGTGCCATCCCCTAAGCCTAGGGGCGCCAAGGCATCACTGACCAAAAACAGGCGATCGCCTGCGCACTGCCAGAGTACCTTCAGCATTTGGGGATGGACATGAACGCCATCGCCAATGACGCCGCACCAAACCCGCCGATCTGTCAAGGCCGCCGCCAACAACCCCGGCTCGCGGTGATGCAGGGGAGGCATGGCATTAAAGGCATGGGTAATCATGGTTGCACCGGCAGCAAACGCCGCTTGGGCTTCCGCCAGCGTGGCTAGGGAGTGACCTAAACTGACGGTAATTCCCAACTGCCTCACGTAGGGCAACACTTCACCCCTGGCATCCAATTCAGGGGCAAGCGTCAGGATTTTCACGGCAGTGGTAAACGCCCCTAAGACAGCCTGTACCCTTTCTAGGGTCAAGGGCTGGAGATGGGCTTGGGGATGGGCGCCCCGTTTCTGGGGATTGAGAAAAGGCCCCTCCAAATGCACCCCCACAATCTCAGCCTCAGGGTGCTGGGAATTTGGCTGGTACTGGTGAATGACGGCCAAAGCAGCTTGAATTTCCTGCAGGGGAGCTGTAACAATTGTCGGTGCGTAGGCATCAATCCCCGCCTGCCAAAGATAGCGGCCAATTTTTTGCAGCGGCTCTGCGGTTGTTAACCTAGGAAAGGGAATGCCCAAGGCACCGTTGATTTGCAGATCTACGCCTCCAAGGGAGAGATAGTCGCCGTTAAAGTCCAGTACGTCAAGACACTCGCGGGGAATTAGGTTAGTGCCGATCGCCGTCACTGTGCCATTTGTGAGTTGTACCTGTTGCCAGCGATCGCGCCCCGCCAGTTGCACGCGATCCAGCCATTGCACCGCCATCATGCCGGTGTTGCTTGCAAATCGGGTCGTTCTTCAGGGACAATTGCCCCCTCCACGGGACACACCTGCAGGCAAATGCCGCAGTCAATACAAGTGGCAAAATCAATCCAGTACCAATCGGTGCCCTTGGTATTTTTGCCCGGCCCTGGATGAATGCAGGCCACTGGACAGGCTTCAACACAATCGGCAACCCCTTCACAAATGTTCGTGACAATGGTGTGAGCCACAGTGTTCTCCTCAATGAGAGTGGATTTAGATCTCAATTCTAAAGCCCAAGGCTAGATCCCTAAATCTGACTTGGCTGCTTGAGCGGCCTCCAGTAACATTGGGGTGGGTAATGCCTCCCAATCGCGATCGCCAATCTCGGCATAAAAGGTTTCGTCATAGCTGCGGGTTTGGATGACCACTGGCATTGGCACGGCATGACCCAGCACCAGCGCTTGTTGTTTAGAATCGAGCTTGGCCAAAACCGAGCGCAACTGCTGTGCACCTGCAACTCCAGTAAAGATTGCCTCAATGTCCTTTTCATCGTTGAGCAGAGCAGTGATGCGGGTGCCAATTTGCGACATGATCTCGCTGTCAATGCCCGAAGGTCGCTGATCCACAACAAGGAGGGTAACAAAATACTTGCGCATTTCGCGGGCAATCGTGCCAAAAATTGTCTGCTTAACTGTGGCGGGATCCAAAAAGCGGTGAGCCTCTTCAATGGTAATGACCAGTTGCCGCGGGCGATCGCTGGGATTTTTGGTTTGTAAAAACACCTCCGACTGCTGCACATAGGCTTGGTGAATACGGCGGGCAATAATATTTGTAGCCAGCATATAGGAGAGCAGATTGGCTTGGGAGCCAAACTCAATCACCACGTGTTGACCGGCCGCAAGGGTCTCCAAAATCTGGCCAATGTAGTTCTTGGTACAGGTGTTGCGCAGGTACTTGAGCTGTTCCAGCCGCGTCAGTTTCCGTTGCAGGGCCATGATTGAGGCCTTGCTGCCCATCTTGGTTTCGCAAAATTCTTGAATTTCCTGATTGGTCATCACCAGCAGACGACTAATCCAGCTTTTGCCAAACTCATTGCGCAAAATGATGGCATTTTCAAGGCTGGCCTCCGAGAGGTTCAGCTCCGATTGCACCAGCGCCAAGTCTTCTACCTCAATTTGATCAAAGCCAATGTAGAGTTCTTGAGCATCCCGCACCCCTCGCCGTTGTGTAGATTCCGGGTCAAGGGTATAGATCTTGACCTGCTGCGGAAACAGTTGCCGCAATCCTTTAACGGTGCTGAGGTGCTTACTTTCGCGGGTTGCCTCCCAGCCATACTCCGAGTGCATGTCAAAAATCAAGTTCACCGCCGCCTGTTTGCGGATAATCCCCGACAGCAACAGCCGCGTCAAAAAGGATTTTCCTGTACCCGACTTGCCAAATACGCCATTACTGCGCTCCACAAAGCGATCCAAATCTAAGCAAATGGGTACCTGCATATCCAAGGGGGTGCCAATGGCAAAATTGCGCCGCTGCGGATCGTCTTCCCAGCCAAAGACGGCGCGAAAGTCTCGCTCACTGGCTTCATAGACGGGACTGAAATGGGCAGGGATGGTTTTTACAGGCAGTAAGTCCTGTCCATCGTTGAGGATCATCAACATGGGAGCCACACTCAGCGTGGCAAACGTGCCCGTACCCGCTAGTACCTCCTGCAAAAACGTATCCTCAAGGGCAGGAGGATTCAAGAGAATACGGGGATTAGCACTGCCAAGCACAACATCCGTCAGCAGGCAAAAGAAGCGCGATCGCTGACCCTGAATTACCAAAAATTGGCCCACCCGCAGTTCCTCGACGGAAACATTGCCGCTAAGGCGCACTTCCAAGCCCTGAGTGAGAGAGCCTTGAACAACAATTCCTATCTGTTTAGCATTCATTGCCTATTCAGCCGCCAGAACTTTGATGCGCTGTGGTTCCCCTAAGCGGGATGCAGTTGCTGTGCTTTGGAATTCAGCACCCGGTTGTGGACTGGGCTGAAGGGTCTGACTCAGGTGTTGCACATAGCGATCCTGCTGCCGCCGAAACCCCTCTAGGTTATCTCCGCGATTGAGGAGAGCAAAACAGACGGTGCCGTGTTTAGCTGTAGGCAAGACTCCCACGAGGGCGCTTACATTCCAAAGAGAGCCGGTTTTCACTAGGGTCGCTACGGGCAGTTGACGATTCGCTAACGTCCCGCGATCGCGCCCAGCCATGGGTAAGACATCTGCTAGGCTATGGTTTTTCTGGGCGAGCATCTCCTGAAGAGCCAAAAGCATTCCGCAGGCGGCACGGGGAGAAATTCGATTCTCTTCCCCTAGACCTGAGCCGTTGATGAGTTGAATCTCACTGGGAGGCACATTGGCTTTGCGGGCAGCCACTTGAGCTACCCTGGCAGCTCCCCCGGCCATTGCCGCTAGGGTTTCTGCGATTTCATTGTTGCTGTAGATATTCATTTGCCGCACAATTTCCCCCAAAGGCAAAGAGCGATGCTCGAGGCGAATCCTCACATTGGCCGGGAGCGTCCCTTGGAAGCGTGTTGCCCCTGCAATACTTACTTGTGGGCGTGGCTGTCCCTGGAGGTGCTGCGCATAAGCGGCTTGAATTTCCGGTGTCCAGCGGCGCCAATCCAAAGCCAATTTGAAGAGTTCTGCTACAGTCTGTGGTTCAGGGTAAAAATTCATCTGCAAGGGAGGGACGATCACTAAGTCCCCTTGCACTTGACGAATCCCAAGGCGATTGAGGGCATTGCCGATGGCGATCGCCTCTTCCCAGACAAAGAGGGGATCATTGCCCCCAATTAAGACCAAATCTCCCTTGAGAACCCCCTTTTGTATTGAGCCAGTGGTGCCAATGCGGGTGAGGAACCGATAGTCAAAGGGATATTTGTCGAGAACGGCAAGGCTGGTGGCAATTTTAGTGACCGAGGCAGCAGAAAGGGGGCGATCGCCTTGGTGGTTCACGAGGAGTTGTTGGGTACTTTGAACCCAAATGCCCTGTTGATGGGGGGAAAAGCCTGCTTGAGCTAGGGCTTCTAGGTAGCGATCGCGGTACTGATGTAATGCCACTTGCGGAGGAAAAAGCAGTAACTGGAGTGTCTCTAGGGGCGGTTGCCCCCAGTACCATACCAGCATTGCCAAAAGCTCTAACATCTCCGTTCTAATTTGCCGCCAATTGCCACCACCCCAGACTTGGGCCAATAAAGCGAACCGTAAGCCAAATAACCACCAGCAGGCCAATCCCCACCCAGGTGCCGCGGGTCACCCACTTTTGAATCAGCAGCAGTTGCTCCTTCTTGAGCCAGCTCCCCTTCTTTTGACCATAGGTATCCCCCAAGGTCTGCTGACGCCGCTTTGCCTCACCCATAACTTACTGCTCCCAACAGCCGATGCTCCCAATTCTAGATGCTGCTGTACAATTGGGTATGCCTTTATCCTCTCAAAATTCCCCAAACCTTAGCAAGAGGGCAGAGGGGTTGTTGGTAATTTTGCCAGTAATTTTAGTTAAAATCGTTCACGCCTCCAGAACAAAGTTAATGAGCTTACTGGGCACGTAGATGACCCTCTTGATTTGCTTGCCTGCCAGATAGCGTTGACCTAGCTCGGAGGCCTGAACTACCTGTTCTACCTCTTGTTGGCTAGCCGTAGCGGGCACTTGGATCGCGCCGCGAGTTTTGCCCATCACTTGAATGACCACCGTGATCTCCTCGGCCACCAGTGCCGCCGGATCTGCTTTTGGCCAAGGTTGGCGGTGGATGGAGTCGCTGCCCCCCAATTGTTGCCAGAGTTCTTCGCTGATGTGGGGGGCAAAAGGGGCTAGGAGGGTGAGCAAGGTTTGGATGCCTTCGCTATAAACCCCGGAGGTGTAGCAGTCGGCACTACTGAGGGCATTGCTGAGTTTCATCAGTTCAGCAACGGCGGTGTTGAGTTGATAGTCACCTTCAAGGTCGTCGCTGATTTCTTTAATGGCAGTGTGAATGGCACGGCGCAGGTCTTTCTCAGCTTTGCTGAGGGTGGTGGGCAAGGGCTGGTGAAGCTGACCGCCGTTGGCTTTGAAGGTTTGCACCAGGCGCCAGACGCGGTTGAGAAAGCGAAACTGCCCCTCCACGTCGGCATCGTCCCACTCTAGATCTTTTTCCGGTGGCGCTTTGAAAAGGATAAACATTCGGGCGGTGTCGGCACCGTACTGCTGGATGACATCGCCGGGGGCAACGCCGTTGTACTTGGATTTCGACATTTTTTCATAGACAACCTCCAACGGTTCACCCGTTTCTGGATCTGTTGGAGAGTTGAGGTCAGCAATTTGGCTGGGAATCACGTATTTGCCAGTGCGGGGGTTTTTGTAGGTGCGTCCCTGTACCATGCCTTGGGTCAGCAGCCGTTGAAAAGGTTCACTCACATGGACTAGCTGGCGATCGCGCAGCACTTTGGTGAAAAAGCGGGAGTAGAGCAAGTGAAGAATGGCGTGTTCAATCCCCCCCACATACTGATCCACCGGTAGCCAGTCTTGAATGGCTGCTGGGTCAAAGGGGGCTTCACTATTGCGAGCATCGGCATAGCGGAAGTAGTACCACGAGGAATCAATAAAGGTATCCATGGTATCGGTTTCCCGCTGGGCAGGGGCACCACACTTCGGGCAGGGGACATCCCGCCATGCAGCCAGTTTCGCTAAGGGAGAAGGCCCACGGCCGCTAAACTCGACCTCTTCCGGCAGCAGGACGGGTAGTTCGGAGCGCGGCACAGGCACCGCCCCACAGTGCGGACAGTGAATGATGGGAATGGGGACACCCCAATAGCGCTGACGAGAAATGAGCCAATCCCGCAGCCGATACTGCACTTGCTCACGTCCCCAACCTTGGCTGGTTGCATATTCGGTAATAGCTACTTTAGCTGTGGCGGAGTCCATGCCGTCAAATTGGCCGCTGTTGATTAGTTTCCCCGGCTCCGTATAGGCAGCCTTGAGGCGGACACTGGCTTTGCCATCGGGGGGAATAATGACTTGGCGCACAGGAAGCCGATGGGCTTTGGCAAACTGGAAATCGCGCTCATCGTGAGCCGGAACGCCCATGACGGCACCGGTGCCATACTCGTAAAGCACATAGTCGGCAATCCAGATGGGAATTTCTTCACCGGTAAAAGGATTCAGGGCTTTGCCGCCGGTGGCCACACCGCGTTTGGGGCGATCGCCCGCTGTGCGTTCGAGTTCACTTTCCTGCTGCACACTGGCAATAAAAGCCTCCACCACTTTGCGGCGGCGACTTGTGGTCACTTTCAGGGTGAGGGGATGTTCTGGTGCCAGTACCACGTAGGTGACCCCATAGACGGTATCGGGACGGGTGGTAAAGACAGGAATTTTCTCCCCACTGCCGACAACGGGAAACTCCAGATAGGCACCGGTGGACTTGCCAATCCAGTTGGCCTGCATTAATTTCACCCGCTCTGGCCAGCCCGTCAACTGTTCTAAATCGTTCAACAGTTCCTCAGCGTAGGCGGTAATTTTGAGGAACCACTGCTTGAGAAGGCGCCGTTCCACTAAGGCACCCGATCGCCAAGACCGCCCTTCGCTATCTACCTGTTCGTTGGCCAAAACGGTTTGATCAACCGGATCCCAATTTACGGCCGCTTCCTTCTGGTAGGCCAACCCCGCCTCAAAGAATTCTAAAAATAGCCATTGGGTCCAGCGGTAATAGTCGGGAGAGCAAGTGGTGACCTCCCGCTCCCAGTCGTAGGAGAGACCAAGACGTTGCAATTCTTGGCGCATCTGGCCAATGTTTTGCTGTGTCCAGACGCGGGGATGAATCCCCCGTTCAATGGCGGCATTTTCTGCCGGCAGGCCAAAGGCAT
Source organism: Thermosynechococcus sp. Uc (assembly GCF_029335995.1). NCBI lineage: Bacteria > Bacillati > Cyanobacteriota > Cyanophyceae > Acaryochloridales > Thermosynechococcaceae > Thermosynechococcus > Thermosynechococcus sp. Uc. The sequence goes on along the minus strand of NZ_JARJMS020000080.1, from coordinate 15,583 downwards.
CCCAGCCCATGGGGTGGAGGACACGATAGCCTTGCATTCGCCGACAGCGGGCAATGACATCGGTAATTGTGTAGTTGCGAACGTGCCCCATGTGCAGGTTTCCAGAGGGATAGGGAAACATCGAGAGGGCATAAAATTTGGGCTTTTTCGGATCGGTGTCGGTGCGATCAATCCGGCGTGCAGCCCATTCCTGTTGCCACTTGGCCTCAATCACTTGGGGGTCGTAGCGATCGTCCACAACAGTCTTCCCGAAAAAACAGTTTATCTATTGTATCTGGAGCCTAGCCATCCAAGAGGCGGCAGCAGTATCCTTAGCGTTCAAGTGGAGCAACTGGTCGTAGCCGATACCCTTGACCATAGACCGTTTGAATCAGGGAGGGTTCATCCGTATGCTCAATTTTGCGGCGCAGAAGTCGAATTTGTGCTGCCAGTAGATTGCGATTCACACAGGGTTGATTGGGCCACAGTTGGCTGGCAATCAACTCATGGCTGAGGAGTTCTGTTGGGTGCTTGAGGAACAGTGCCAAAAGTGCTGTTTCTTTTTCTGAGAGGCAGATGCACTGTTGTCCGCGGTAGAGCAGGCGACTTTCAACATCTAGGCGCAAATCCTGCCAGCAGAGAATGGCTACTGTACATCCTGTTGTCTGCCGCCGCCGCAGCAGTGCCCGTACCCGTGCCAGCAATTCCCGCAGTTCAAAAGGCTTGACCAAGTAATCATCGGCACCGGCATCTAAACCGCACACCCGATCGTCTACCGTATCCCGAGCAGTGAGAAAGAGAACGGGGGTCTCATCACCCGCTTGGCGCAATTGTTGACAGAGTTCTAGTCCCGTGGGCGACGGCACCATCCAATCCAAAATCAACAGGTGGTAGGGGCGCTGCATTTGCCAGTAGGTTTGAGCCGTTTCACCATCATAGGCAATATCAACGTGATACCCCTCTTGGCGCAGGATACGACCCAAGGGATCAGCTAGTTCTGTTTCATCTTCTAGCAGGAGAATGTGCTCCACGCCCTAATTGATGGTCAATGGACACCAAAATTTTAGCGAAGTTCTCCGTCAACTAATTAGTCGCATGTTTTGCTGTTCCTCGTTGAGGTAGCGATCGCCAGCAGTCAGTTGTTCGTTGTAGAACAGCTCTACCCAAAGGGTACGCAGCTAAGGGTTGGTAGGACGGGTAATTAACCAATAGTTACGCACAAGGGCACGATCAACTGCTTTGCGCCTCTGAGGGTAAACCCCAGGGTTATATTTGAGATAAATTTGCAATAATAAGGAGGAGGGGGTATATTCTGTTCCTCTCCCTCCAGTGCCTGCCGATTGCCCCAGAACATCCTAGGAGAATGCCATAAACAACAGTTAAGAGGGCGTTATCAATGGCAACAATTGGTTTATTTTACGGCACTCAAACAGGGAATACCAAAATAATTGCAGAGAAAATTCAAGTGGCTTTTGCGGGTACAGCCGTTGTTCAACTTCACGACATTGCAGCAGCAGACCCCACTGACTTCGAGGCCTACGATAACTTGATAATTGGCTGCCCCACGTGGAATCTAGGGGAACTCCAAGCTGATTGGGATGGTTTTTACGATGAGCTAGACAACATTGATTTTAGGGGTAAAAAGGTGGCCTACTTTGGTGCAGGGGATCAGGTGGGCTATGCCGATAACTTTGGCGATGCCATTGGTATTCTGGAAGCCAAAATCAGTGAACGCGGCGGAGTAACCGTAGGCTACTGGCCAACTACAAACTATGAGTTTAGGGAATCCCAAGCGCTGCGGGGAGAGCAGTTTGTAGGACTACTCATTGACGAGGAGAACCAGTCCGATTTGACAGATCAGCGAATTCAGCAGTGGGTAACACAGCTTAAAAAGGAATTCGGTCTTTAGGTTTCTCAACTCCTTTGGGGCAACTCAGTGAATTGGTAATTACGAGTTGCCTCTCCCTTTGATAAAAATAATCATTCTTTTTCTAGCATTGGAAACATGTCAGTTCTTCTCCCTGCAGCCGTTGATCCCTACACCCCTAGGAATAAGGGTGACCAAGTTTCTGAACTCTCGGCTAAAGCCTCACTTCTTCTCCACGAACGTATTTGGTTCATTCAAACTGGAATCCTTGAGATAAATCTTGTGGACGGCGACGGTAATCTTTGTTTTGTTGGTCTTGGGACTGCGGGAATGGCCATTTGTGGCTCCACTGATTTTTGCTATGAAATGCAAGCCCTCAGTCCAAGTTGTCTCCTTTCGTTTACAGGCGCTGAGGTACGCGAGTCCTCCCATTTACAGGAACTCGTTTACCAAGGGCTACAGTATCGTCAGCATTACAGTGATCTCTTTTTGAAGGCAGCTCATTATCCCAGCGCCTTGGAGCGGTTGTATGAACTTTTGGTCATACTGGCTCAAATGATTGGTGTCAAAATACCCAATGGTGTCCGCTTGTCTGTGCGGCTCACCCATGCTCAACTTTCCCACTACACTGGTATAACTCGCGTCACGGTAACGCGCTTGCTACATCAACTGGTGCAGCAGCAGCGCCTCTACTGGGGGCACGATCGCCACCTGGTTCTCCCCAAGCAAGACTCACCCAGCAATAGAGTAAAGCAGGTTTTAATGTAGTTTAGCCAAGAGCGCTTCTTCAATTTCCTGCCGTAGGGGGTCTGGCTCAATATCGGCTAGTTGCTCAAGGGCAAAGGCCTTCACCAGTAGATCCCGAGCTTGGTGCTCATCAAGGCCGCGACTGCGCAGATAGAAGATATCCTCGGCGGCCAGCTGGCTAACGGTAGCACCGTGGGAGCATTTGACGTTGTCGGCAACAATTTCTAGTTGGGGTTTGGTATCCACACGGGCTTTGTCAGAAAGCAGCAGCGTGCGATTGAGTTGCTTGGCATCTGTTAGTTGCGCCACTTGAGGCACAACTACGCGGCCATTAAAGATGCCGTGGGCGCGATCGCCAAGAATGCACTTGTGAATCTGTTCGCTGCCGCTATGGGGCGCATGGAAGAAGACAGCCGTGTGGGTATCCATTATCTGTTCACCCATAGCGATCGCCAGTCCCTTCAGGATTGTCTGGCTACCACTGCCGTAGATCTGCACCTGCCAATTGTGGCGGCTCAAGCATCCCCCCAAATCAATGGCGTGTCCTTCGTAGCAACTGTCTGGGGCTTGGCAAACTACTGTACAGCCAATGTGAATTGCTGTTGGTGATTGGTGTTGCATCCGTACATGGCGCAGATGGGCACTGGCACCCAGGGAAAGTTCCGTGACGCTATTGGTAAACTGTCGATCGCCCGTCAAAGACAAAAAGCGCTCAATCAGGGTCGTTTGACCGTAGGCTGCCACTTCAATGGAAAGGCGGGGTGAAACAACACTCTGCTGCTGCCGACTACTAACAAAAAATACTTCTACAGGTTCAGCCAAGGATCCCGTTAGGCGTAGGCAAACCCGATCAACAAGCATTGCTGTATTGAGATCACTGAAGACCTCTGGGGGGGCGATCGCTGGCATTGAGGGGGGCAATAACTCAACCCCAGTGGCATTCACACGGGAGAGTTCCCCACAGAAATAGCCGTCAATTAGGACAATTTGGGCAACAGTGGGAAAACTGCGCTCACACAGCAGATGCCGTACTTCAGCAACAATTTCTGGATGGAGAGGGGCAATAGGGGCTTGGAACGATCGCGTGCGCAAAGCCGATAAATCTGTAAAGCGCCAGTCCTCATCGCGGGGGGTAGGTAACGTTTGCTCATGGAGGCGATCGCGGGCGACTTGGCGTAAAGGTTCTAGTTCAGCGTGACGCGGAGGCGGTGCCAAGGTCAACAAATCATTGAGTTCATTGGCACGACTAGCTTTGGGCAGATCCGCTTGATCGGAATTGACGTTGACTGTAATTGTCATGATGTAGCAACCTCCTCTTCGCGAACCCAGTCATAGCCCCGCGCTTCCAGTTCCAACGCCAGTTCCTTCGTCCCGGTGAGGATAATCCGTCCCCCCTCCATAACGTGAACATAGTCGGGCACGATGTAGTCCAGCAGCCGCTGATAGTGGGTAATCAGGAGAATACAGTTATCGGGGCGGCTCAATTGATTAACGCCATTGGCCACAATCCGCAGCGCATCAATATCCAAACCAGAGTCCGTTTCATCGAGGATGGCAAGGGTTGGCTCTAAGAGTGCCATTTGCAGAATTTCGTTACGCTTTTTCTCACCGCCGGAAAAGCCCTCATTTACGCCGCGATTGAGGAAGCCCTCATCTAATTTCACCAGTTCAATTTTCTGCCGCACCAGATCATCAAAGTCAAAGGCATCCAGTTCATCGCGGCCTTGGTGCTTCCGCTTGGCATTGTAGGCCACCCGCAAAAAGTCGAGATTGCTCACCCCTGGGATTTCAAGGGGGTATTGAAACGCCAAAAAGACGCCTTCGCGGGCACGCTCTTCAGGGGGCAGTTCCAACAGGTTTTTGCCTTTGTAAAGCACTGTGCCACCCGTTACTGTGTAGTCGGGATGGCCCGCGAGAATTTTGGAGAAAGTGCTTTTGCCGGAGCCATTAGGCCCCATGAGGGCATGGATTTCTCCCGCGCGAATGGTCAAGTTCAGGCCTTTGAGAATGGGGGTATTCTCCACACTGGCCGTCAGTTCTCGGACTTCTAAAATGACTTCGCTGTCGGGACGAATCACGCCTTACCTCCCTTGCATCGTTCATAATTTTTTAATGTAGCGCAGCGGGCTGGCGATCGCGATTGAGTTTCTTGGCAGAGGAGTATTGAGAACAACAGCACGCCCCGAACCGGCACCGCTGTCAAACAGTGCTTACAGGAGCCAAGCAACCAACTGCTATGACACTTTCAACAGCGACGATTCCTGAGCTTGAACGCCTCCATCAGCAGGCCAGCCATTGGCAGAATCTCTCTCCGCGGCAACGGATTCCCTACCTCCAACCCATCAAAGCCCTTGCCCGTCGCCACGCCACAGAATGGGTGAACTTAGCCTGTCAAATCAAAGGCATTGATCCCCAAGGGGTCTGGGCAGGGGAAGAGTGGACAACAGGCCCTCTGGGACTCATTCTCAAGCTGGATCACTATCTCCATGCCCTGCGTCACGGGGCAGCCCCCCCAGTGCCCCGCTGGCGAACCACCCCCAGTGGTCAGGCGATCGCCGAGATTCTGCCGCGCAATTGGCAAGAGCGCCTACTCTGGTTTGGGGTGAAAGCCGAAGTTTACATCCAACCTAATCAATCCACCAGCCAAGGGAATGCCTACCGTAACCCACCGCCACCGGGAGTTGCCGTGGTGTTGGGGGCTGGCAATATCACATCGTTGTGCTTGGCGGATGCCCTCTATCAACTGGTGGCGGCCAATCGCGTGGCACTGCTGAAGATGAATCCCCTCTTGGCTCCTTTGACGGAGTGTTTTCGCAGGATCTGTGCCCCCCTCATTGAAGCGGGTTTCCTTGAGATTGTTGAAGGAGATGCCGCGATGGGGGAAGCCCTCTGCCATCATCCGTTGACGCAGCACATTCACATTACCGGCTCCCACCATACCTACAATCGCCTTGTTTGGGGAGAAACAGCGGCGGAGCAGGCCATTCGCAAAGCCCGCCAACAACGCAAGCTGACCAAACCCGTCACAGCGGAACTGGGCAATGTCACTCCCCTGTTGATGGTTCCTGGGGAATGGACAGCAGCAGAACTCCTGTACCAAGCCCGCCAAGTGGCCAGTGCCTTGGTTCATAACGCCAGCTTCAACTGCATTGGGGCGCAAATCCTTGTCACGGCTGCAGGATGGCCGCAGCGGGAGGCATTCCTGAATGCCCTCAAGGCACAACTGCGAGAGATGCCGCCCCGCCCTGCTTACTATCCGGGGGCGATCGCCCGTTACCGGTCTTTTGTGGCCGACTATCCCCAAGCCACGGCGCTCAGTCCCGCAGTGGAAGGCACAATTCCCTGGACCTTGATTGAAGGCCTCACTCCTGCCGCTAACCCTCGTATTTTTCAAGAGGAGGTCTTTTGTGGTCTGTTAGCAGAGGTGCAATTGCCCGTCAACGATGCCGCCGCCTTTCTTGCCGCTGCCGTGCCCTTCGTCAATGAGCGGCTCTGGGGCACACTTGGCTGTAGTGTGATGATTGATCCGCGGACTGAGGCCAGCCATACAGAGGTGCTGGAGCAGGCGATCGCCCAACTGCGCTACGGCTCTATTGCCATTAATGCTTGGGTTTCCTTGGCCTATGGGTTAGGCTGTACCCCTTGGGGCGCATTCCCCGGCCATACACCAGCGGCCATTGGCTCTGGGGTGGGAGTAGTGCACAACAGTTTCCTTTTTGACTATCCGGAAAAGGCTGTGATTCGCGTTCCCTTCCGGTTACCGGTGACCCCCCCTTGGTTCTACGGCCATCGCACGCTGACTCGGCTAGCTCAGGCAGTGATGGCGATCTACGCTGGCGGCAATCCCTTGGCGTGGCTCTCTCTCTTGACAGCAGCAATGCAAGGCTAGGCTCACAGCCGCACAGTTACAGTTGTCCCCCCTTGGGGCAATTCCAACTCCTGGGTGTGGGTTTGGCCTTTCGCTTTAACTGTCAAGCGATAGCGACCGAGATAACCGCGTCCTTGCCATTGGCCCTGGGCATTCGTTTGGCCATTTGCCTTTGTCCACCACTCCTCAAAGAGGAGTTTGCGGTAGGCGATCGCTGCCGGCTTAGCGGAAAAGTCTTGGCGATAGAGTCCGGCTTGGGGGCGCCAGTGGTTGCCAGCCCAGAAGCCCCAGAGCAAAATTCCCTTCACTGCCGGATGGGCAAAACCAATGCGGTAAATCTGGCGCAGGGTCTGTGCCTGCTGCTGCTCATCGGCCAAACTCACGCTCACTTCGGTAATTTTCAAGGGCAGATTGAACTGGGCAAGGGTATCGAGGGCACGCTGCATCTTGGCCTCGTCCAAGGGATATTCCAGATGGGCTTGGATGCCAATACCGCCAAGGGGAACCCCTTGAGCCAAGAGGCTGCGAATCTGCTCCACATAGTCATTCAGGCGATCCCCCTCAATGATGCCGTAGTCGTTGACATAGAGAATCGCGTCAGGATTCCCCTCACGGCACCATGCAAACATCTCTTTGACAATGCCCTCGCCAAGGCGACTGCGGAAAAAGTTGCCATGGAGCATTTCATTATTGACATCAAATTCATTGATGCGACCGCGGTAGTGACGACAGACGCTAATGGCATGGTTTTTGACCGCTGCGCGCAATTGCTCTGGCGGCAGGGTCTTGAGCCAAGGCCGGTTAAACTGCTCCACTTCCCAAAAGAGGGTATGTCCGCGCATTGGCCAGCCCTGTGCTTGCGCCCAACTATAGATGGTGTCAGCCATGGTAAAGTCCAGCTTGCCGGCCTCTGGTTCCAACTCGTACCACTTGAGCGCATTCTCGTGTACAGCAGCGTTAAAGTTTTCCCGCGCCGTCTGCTTGTACCAGTTGGCTGCCGGCGGCGGTGAAGGTCGAAACATCTCCGTATCGAGGGCAACGCCAAAGGGAAAGGCATGGCGCTGTTGCACCAGTTCGATGCGGGCATTGGGAATCGGACGGCCTTGGGTATTCTCAACAATTACCGTGAGGGGCGCCTGCCGTAATTGCTCAATTTTCTGGCTAAGGGCATCGGTGGCTACCGAAAAGGAAGGGGTTCCACAGGCAACCCCTAAAAGAGCCACCAAGCAACTCCCCCAGAGAAAACGGCGCCAGTTCAGCATAATCAATCCTCAAATAGAGCGTCAGACGGATGGGAGCTGTCCCCAGCTTCCTAATGGGTGACTTGAATCCCCTGTTGGCGCAGTTGTTCCACAAAAAACTCTTCTAGGGTGGGGCGAGCAAGGCGCAGTTGTAGGATTTTGCCCCCCATTTCTTCAACCAAGGCGAGAAAACGTGGCAGGGGAATTTTGATGGTTCCTTGCCAGCGATCGCCCTGAATTTCTAAGGAATAGAGCCATTCCTGAAGGCCATCCACATGACCCCCTGTGCCCACCACATGGTAAGCTTCGCTACTGCCGAGAAGCTCATCCACGCTGCCAGCACAAATTAATTGCCCTTGGGCCAAAATGCCAACGCGATCACAAATGGCCTCCACGTCCGCTAGGACATGACTATTGAAGAAGATGGTCTTGCCCTGCTGTTTTAGGGAAAGAATAATCTCACGAATTTGGTAGCGGCCAAGGGGATCGAGACCCGACATGGGTTCGTCCAAAAACACCACTTCAGGATCGTTAATCAGGGCTTGCGCCAAGCCGACCCGCTGCACCATCCCCTTAGAATAGCGGCGCATTTGCTTTTTGCGGGCGTCCTTGAGGTTGAGGCCAACCATCTCCAAAAGGAGGGGAATGCGTTCTTTGCGGGTAGCGGTACTGAGGCCAAAGAGTCCCGCGGTAAACTCTAGGAACTCCCAAGCTGTCAGATAGTCGTAGAAGTAGGGGTTTTCCGGCAGGTAGCCAATCCGCTGCCGCACGGCGCGATCGCCCAAGGGATGCCCCAGCAGCGTGCCCTGACCGCCACTGGGCTTCACGAGTCCCAAGAGAATCTTGAGGAATGTTGTCTTGCCGGCACCATTGGGACCTAGCAGACCAAAAGTTTCCCCCTGGCGCACCTCTAGGGACACTGACTGGAGGGGGGTGAGCACGGTGCGCAGCCAGAAGCCGCTGCGATAGGACTTTTGTAAATTCTCGACCGCCACCACGAGGGGGCGATCGCCCGCAGCCTCAGTCGCCATAGCAGAGATTGACCTCAGGAAGAACGAGAGCGATGGAAGTGCAAGCCCACCAACGCATCGTAGAGAAAGGGTAGGAAATTCCCTGGTTCAAATATACCAAGGGTCTGCTTACAGCCGTGGGCATCCAAGAGGGGTTTGACAGCATAGTAGGCAGGCTGAACTTTGTACCAGGGAATATTGGGCCAGAGATGATGGATCAGGTGATAGTTTTGGCCAAAAATCAAGATGTTCAGAAGGCAACTGGGATAGACCCGGGCATTGTGCCAGCGATCGCGCTCTGTGTGGGGGCGATGGGGAAAATAGTCAAAAAATAGACCCAGCATCAGACCCACGACCCCCGCTGGTAAGAACCAGTAGTTGAGCACATAATCTAAATAGCCATTCAGCGCCGCAAAGGTGACAATGCCCAGCACCGTCAGACGACTGAGAAGCCACTCTAGAAGTTCGTATTTTCGCCAAAGTCGCCGCTTGAAGAAGAAAACCTCATGGTAAAAGAAGCGGGGCGCAATGAGCCACAATGGTCCCCCTTTGGAAACGTAATAGTCAGGATCGTTTTCGGGATCATTGACATGGGCGTGGTGCTGTATGTGGACGCGGGTAAAGACAGGGAAGACAAACCCTAACATCAAAGCGCTGCCATGACCCATGATTGCATTCATGATGCGGTTACTGTGGGCAACATTGTGGGAGGCATCATGAATCACTGTGCCCATCAGGTGCAAGGCCAACATATTAGCCACAAAGGAAATCCAGCCCGGCCAATGCACTTGAAAGTAGCCCCAAGTGGAGAGAAGGGCGATCGCAAATGCAGCAAAAAACATCACCAGTGTGGGATTAAAGCCCACCGGGGGACCTAAAAATTCCTTGGGAACCGTGGCCGGGATGGCTACCTCCGTGATCATCGGCGCGGTTGCTCCTCACATTGTTGCAAAATGTTACCTTCTACTATGTAGGCTAATCAGCGGTACAAAATCAAGTCACACGATCCCAAAAGTGGGTCGCAGCTTTTTCCTAAGGATTGCCCTAGAATCGTTGCTCTAGTGGAGCCACAATGCTACAAACGCTGCGGATTGAGAATTTTGCCCTCATTGCAGAGCTGGAGGTGACCTTTCGGCGGGGCTTGAATGTCCTCACAGGGGAAACAGGGACAGGAAAGTCTATTCTCCTTGATGCAATTGATGCTCTTTTGGGGGGCAAGCTCTCGGCACGGCAGTTGCGTTCGGGGACAGAGCAGGGCTGTATTGAAGCGATTTTCACCATCACACCCCCCGTCAGAGAGTGGCTGGCCCTCCTAGAAATTGATGCTGAAGGGGATGAACTAATCTGTACCCGTGAGTTTGGTCTCAAGGGGGATACGTTTCGCAGTCGCAGTCGAGTCAACGGTGTGCTAGTGAATCGCCAACAACTTCAGGAACTGCGGCAACACCTTGTGCGCCTTACTGCCCAAGGACAGGCGGTGCAACTGGCCAGTGCTGCCCAGCAGCGGGATTGGCTTGATCGCTATGGCGGCGAGGCCTTAATAGCCCAGCGGCAGCAGGTGACAGCAGCCTATCGTGCCTGGCAGGCGCGGCAGCGAGAATGGCAAGACTTTGCTGCTCAAGAACAGCAGCGCCGCCAACGCCTGGACTTACTTCGCTTTCAACTCCAGGAACTGCTGCCTGCTGCTTTAGAAGATCCTGAAGAACTGACCCAGTTGCAACAGGACTATCAACGCCTCAGCCATGTGCAGGAACTACAAGCTCAAAGTCGGCAAGCCTATCACCTTCTCTACGAAGGAGAACCCAGCGTGGTGACCCTGCTGGCGCAAGCCCAAGGGGCATTGCAAGCAATTGCCGCCTGGGATCCGGAGCTGCAGCCCATTGGCGAATTGTTGGAGGGGGCGATCGCCCACACGATGGAAGCCGCCCGCCAACTGCGCAGCTATGCCGATCGCCTTGAGGCGGATCCGGCCACGCTGGATGCCCTAGGTCAGCGGATGCACCAACTGCAACGGTTGTGCCGCAAGTACGGCCCCGATTTGGCCAGTGTCATTGCCTATCGAGATCGCAGCCAAGCAGAATTGGCAGCCCTGAGTCAAGAATCCACAAGCCAAGAGTCTTTAGAAGCAGAAGTTAGCCGACTGCGACAAGCCCTCGAAGCAGCCAGCGCCCAACTCCACCAGCTGCGGCAAAGGGCAGCCGAACGCTTACAGCACGACTTACTGGTACACCTCAAACCCCTCGGTCTTCCCCAAGCCCAGTTTGCGGTTCAGCTCACGCCCACGGAGGTGACCAGCGCCGGTGCTGAGGAGATTACCTTTCTCTGGAGTGCCAACCCCGGCCAGCCCCTGCAACCCCTTGGGGAGATTGCCTCCGGCGGTGAAATGAGTCGCTTTTTACTGGCGCTGGAGACCTGCCTGACGACCCAACAAACACCAAAGACATTGATTTTTGATGAAATTGATGCGGGCGTCTCTGGACGAGTGGCGGCGGCAATTGCCGAGAGCTTAAGTCGCTTGGGTCAAACCCATCAAGTGTTGTGCGTTACCCATCAATCCCTAATTGCAGCAGCAGCGGATCACCACTATTTGGTGCACAAGGAGATTGATTCAACCAATTCAACAACAACAATTTGTGTACAATACTTAACCGATGAGGCACGTGTCCAAGCTCTTGCGGATTTAGCGGGGGGCGATCGCTCGACTGTGGCCCTCTCTTTTGCCAGTGGTTTGTTGGCGCAGCAACAGCGCCCCTCTCCCGCCGACCTAGACTCAGAAGAAGTGACAATGAAAACTTAACAGATTAATTTCCGTGTTATTTAGAGTAAATTTGATAGCCGCATTACCGTTTGGTCATTCTCAATGCAGTATCCTGCCTATTCGGGGGAGGGGGATGAATTAATGACCATTGATCAAGTACAACAGATTCTCCGCCGCTCCCGTGCCTCCATCTACCGGTATGTCAATACTAGTAAAGACACCATCAATCCCCCCTTTGATCCCCAACGCCTCAACCCAGAGCATCGCAAAACTCGCCGCGAACCACTGCTGTTTCACCCCAACGAAGTGGCGCGCTTTGCCCGCGATGTCATGGGTATTACCACGCTCCATGTAGAATTGAAAACCATTCCCCCTAATCCCACCCCTGACCTCCTGAGGGAGATCTTAGGGGAGTTAAGGCAGATGCGCGAGATTCTGGAGCGAGTGGAGAAGTTACTAGGGAGCTAGGCAGTTATAATACGTCTGTTTCATTTGCTCACAACTGCCCCATGGGTTTGCAAGCACCCCGAGGAACGCGCGACATTTTGCCCGCTGAGCGGGTCTATTGGCAGTACTTGGAAACCACTGCCCGCCAGATTTTGGATCGCGCCGCCTACCACGAAATTTGCACCCCTATTTTTGAATACACCCCTCTTTTTGAGCGGGGGATTGGAGAAGCTACCGATATTGTCAGTAAGGAAATGTACACCTTTAACGATCGCGCTCAGCGGTCGCTAACCCTGCGCCCCGAAGGCACAGCAGGGGTAGTGCGCGCCTATATCGAGCATGGCCTCCACAGCCAGGGGGGGGTGCAACGCCTGTGGTACCTAGGCCCGATGTTTCGCTATGAGCGCCCCCAAGCCGGCCGCTATCGCCAGTTTCACCAGTTAGGGGTAGAAGTGTTAGGGAGTGCCGATCCTAGGGCCGATGCGGAGGTAATTGCCGTGGCTTTGGATATCTTGCAGGCTTTGGGACTAAAAGAGTTAACCCTCATGCTCAACTCTGTGGGCGATCGCGAAGATCGCAGTGCATACCGTCAAGCCCTACTGGATTACCTCACGCCCTACAAAGCCGACCTAGACCCCGATTCCCAAGAACGTCTGGACCGCAACCCGCTGCGCATTCTCGATAGCAAAGACCCCCGAACCCAAGCCATTGTCAAGGAAGCCCCTCGGCTGCTGGACTATCTCAGTCCGCGATCGCGCAACCATTTTGAGCAGGTGCAATCCCTCTTGCAGGATCTCGGCATCAACTACCAGATTCATCCTGCCCTTGTGCGGGGCCTTGATTACTACACCCACACGGCCTTTGAATTTCAGGACTTAAGCTTAGGCAATGAGGGAACGGTCTGTGGGGGAGGGCGCTACGACCATCTTGTCGAAGAATTAGGAGGACCTGCCACACCCGCCATTGGCTGGGCCATGGGTCTGGAACGGTTGATTTTACTCCTGCGGGAGCGCCCCTTACCGCCACGGACGGCACCCTACCTCTATATGGTGACCCGTGGCGAAGCTGCCGAACGCCAAGGGCTGATCTTGGCGCAGCAATTACGACATCAAGGCTATACCGTAGAAGTGGATCTTAGCGGCAGCGCCTTTGGTAAGCAGGTGAAACGCGCCGATCGCGTCGGTGCCACGGTGTGTCTGGTGATTGGGGAAAGTGAAGCTACGGATCACACCGTACAGGTGAAGTGGTTAACCTCTGGCGAGCAGGTCTTGGTATCGCAACGGGAACTCTTGAGCGAGAACTGGCGATCGCGCTTCTTTGCTTCGGCATGAGGGCCTACTTTCTCATTAGCCACGGCAGTCCTGCCCCTGAACCACAGCAGGGAATGACATTAGTTTGCCAACAATTGGCCAGTTTGGGCAACGTCAGTTGGGGAACGCTTGAAGGGGCACCACTACCTGAGCAGATTCGCCAGTTTAGTCAGCGGGCACAGGCTCAAGGGGCGGAGCGGATGGTGATCTTGCCCCTTTTTTTGTTGCCGGGCAATCATGTGGTGGTGGATCTACCGCTAGCGATCGCGGCAGCCAACTCTGTGCTTCCTATCGAATTGCTTCCTTTTTTAGGGGAACAACCGCTCTTTCGGGCGTGGTTACAATTGGCGATCGCCCATGAATCCGCCCACATTCTCCTTAGCCACGGTAGTCGTCGCCCTGAAGTCCTCCCTTGGTTTGAGGAGCTGTGTCAGACCTGTGGTGTGCGTCCAGCACTGCTGACACACGTGGGAAGTTTAGATCATGCGATTGAGGCGCGGATGGCTCAAGGCTATACCAGTAGCAAAGTTTATGGCTACTTTCTCTTTGGTGGTAAAACCGTCGATCAGGTGCACCACCAATTAGCAACACTGCAAGTTAGGTATCCCCACCACTCCGTTTCTCTGGTGCCAGCCATTCAACCCCTCCCCTCCTTGATCAACGTTCTTCGACAGATTCTTCAGGCAGTGCCGCTGGTGGAGACTGTTGTATGAGTCAAGTCTTTGTCTGTGGCTACTACGGCTATGGCAATGCTGGGGATGAAGCCCTCCTAGCGACGCTCCTTGAACAGTTGCCCCCCCACCTTTCACCAGTTGTCCTCAGTGGTCATCCTGCGGCCACAGCAGCCCGCTATGGCGTTGCCACCTGCGATCGCCGACAGTGGCAAAAGGTACTGCGCACCCTACAACAGAGCCAAGCTTTTATTTGGGGCGGCGGGAGCCTGATTCAAGATGTGACGAGTTGGCGCAGCCCCCTCTATTACCTTGGCTTGATGACCCTTGCGCAGCGGTTTGGCTGTCGTACGATTGCCTGGGCGCAGGGGATTGGACCGGTGCGATCTCCCCTGTATCGGTGGTGGACTCGAGTCCTTCTGCGTCGCTGTCTTGCAGTTACGGTGCGGGATTCCGGATCAGCTGCCCTCCTGCGGCAGTGGGGGATTCCCCATCAACAGGGCGCCGATCCTGTGTGGCTGATGTCGGCGCGTCCGCTCTTGCCCCCTAAGGAAAGGGCGCCCATAGCTGTGTGCTTGCGTCCCCATCGGCACCTGACGGGCGATCGCTGGCAGTTGCTGAAAATGGCCCTGCGGCAGTGGCAGCAAGAAACAGGTGTGTCACTTTTGCTGTTGCCCTTTCAACCTCAACAGGATTTGCCCTTGGCTGAGGATCTCTATGGGGCATTGATACCTGAGCAGACGCAATTAGTGTCCTGTGAAGATCCTCGCGAGATGAAGGGACTTTTGGCAACAACGGCAGGAGCGATCGCCATGCGCCTCCATGCCCTGATTATGGCGGCCAGTGTTGGCTGTCGCTGTTTTGCCCTTAGCTACGATCCCAAGGTGAGTTACTTAATGGCCGATACGGGTATGGCCGGGGTTGAAGTAGAAGCATTACCCACTGACCCCACTGCCTTGATTCAGCAATGGCAGCAGACATTTTCAGCCCCCCTGCCCGACTATCAACCCTACCGGCGGTCGGCTGCGGTTCACAAGGCAGTACTGAATCTGCTCTAGGCCAGCCCCCCAACAAGGATAGGATAAGATTAACTCGATGCGTCGTTTTGTTGCGGCACCCCATGAACGAATTCCATCGCCGCTATCCCACCGGCAGCATTGTTAGTGATTTACTGCAAATTCACGACGGTCTCTTTATTGTCAAAACTACTCTCCTAGTGGGGGATACCATTTTAGCTACGGGGATGGCTGCTGCCCCAACTCTAGAACAGGCGGAAGATAGTGCCCGCCAGCGTGCCCTGCAACTTCTTGGTATTCACCTGCCTGTGCAAACGGAAGCGGAATTGATTCCCCACCCCCCTGCAGCCCTTGCGGCGGCTCCTTTGTCAGAGGCCGGCAGTACCGATCTGCTCCTAGAACCCACGCCCCCTCCCAATCCCCATCGCAGTAAGCCAGCGGCCAAACCTGCTAGCGAGAAGCTCCCCCCCAAGCGCGAACCTGTGGATCTGTCGGATGAAATTGCCCAAACCACATTGGAAATGAAACGCTTGGGATGGACAGAAGCCCAAGGCCGTGCCTGTTTACTCGAACGCTATGGCAAGCGATCGCGCCAGCAACTGACCGATGAAGAACTCTTGGATTTTCTCCACTTTTTGCAGCGCCAACCCAGTGGCGGTGAGCCGTCGT
>NZ_JARJMS020000075.1:0-37399 GCF_029335995.1 Thermosynechococcus sp. Uc | reverse complement strand
CATATATCCTGAGAGTATCCAATCTATTCTAAGAGCTCTGGGAAATCCCTTTGAATATACATTTATTGAGCGAAGCAGGCAATGGTTTTACGGCTGGTTAATGCTTAACGATTTTATGTTTACAGGCTCAGGCATAGTTGAAAAATCTATTATTGTCCATCTCTTTTATCCCAGGTTAAATGTTGAGGAATTTTCTCTTGTCTATTTTCATAACGTTTTTTTCGAAATAGTTGCTGATGTGGGAATACTCGCTTTAATTAGTTGGCTATCTCTATGGGGTACTGCAAGCATTGGTGCTTGGTTTGCTTACAGAAGTCATCACTCCTTGCTCTCAGCTTTAGGTGCTGCTCTACTTGCTGTTCAGGGTGGTGTATTTGTTCATCAACTGTTCGAGGCTCAGGTTTGGGTTGATCTGAAGGCGAGTTTATTATTTTGGTTACTCTGGGGAGTGGCAATGGGGGTGGGGTTCAGAGCAAAGTGCTTAGAAAAGTCTGAGCGCAGTGGTGGTGTTGAATCCTGAAAAAGGATCGCGCCTTTCTGCGGAGGACTAAAATTAAGGAACTCTCTCGTCCAAATCGGCTGACCCTGGTGGATGTCTATGTCCTTTCTTGAGTATCTCCATGCGGAACCCCGTCGTGTCATTGTCTTTGATGGGGCAATGGGTACGAATCTGCAGGCGCAAAACTTGACGGCAGAGGACTTTGGTAGCAAAGAGTACGAAGGCTGCAATGAATATCTGGTGATCAGTAAGCCAGAGGCAGTGGCCAAGGTGCATCGTGATTTTTTGGCAGCAGGAGCAGATGTCATTGAAACAGATACCTTTGGCTCATCCTCAATTGTTCTCAGTGAGTACAATCTGGGCGATCGCGCCTACGAAATCAGCAAGAAAGCCGCGGAACTGGCCAAATCTATTGCCGCCGAATTTAGTACCCCCGAGAAACCCCGTTTTGTTGCTGGCTCGATGGGACCAGGCACCAAGCTCCCCACCCTTGGCCACATTGACTACGACACTCTCTACAGTGCGTTTCGCGAACAAGCGGCTGGTCTTTTTGATGGCGGGGTTGACCTGTTTATTATTGAGACTTGCCAAGACGTACTGCAAATTAAAGCGGCGCTCAATGGCGTGATGGCCGTCTTTCGAGAGCGAGGGGAACGCCGTCCCCTGATGGTCTCCGTGACCATGGAACAGCAGGGCACCATGCTGATTGGCTCCGAAATTGGCGCTGCCCTCACCATTCTGGAACCCTATCCCATTGATATTCTGGGTCTTAACTGTGCCACTGGCCCTGACCTGATGACGGAACATATCCGCTATCTCTCCCAGCACTCCCCCTTTGTGATTTCCTGTATTCCCAATGCCGGCTTGCCAGAAAACATTGGCGGTCACGCCCACTACAAACTGACGCCAATGGAGTTACGGCTTGCCCTTACCCGCTTTGTTGAAGATTTTGGTGTGCAGGTGATTGGCGGCTGCTGTGGCACACGTCCCGATCACATTGCTGCCCTTACAGAAATTGCGGCCACCCTGACGCCAAAGCCCCGAACTCCCCAACGGACACCTGCTGCCGCCTCGATCTACAGTCCCCAACCCTACGATCAGGAGAATTCCTTCCTGATTATTGGCGAGCGGCTCAATGCCAGTGGCTCGAAAAAATGCCGCGATCTCCTCAATGCCGAAGATTGGGATGGCCTTGTTGCCCTTGCTCGCGCCCAAGTGCGCGAAGGTGCCCACATCCTCGATGTCAACGTGGACTATGTGGGCCGCGATGGGGTGCGCGATATGCGGGAGTTGGTCTCACGGCTGGTTACCAACGTTACCCTGCCCTTGATGCTTGACTCCACCGAATGGCAAAAGATGGAAGCAGGCTTGAAGGTGGCTGGGGGTAAGTGCTTGCTGAACTCCACCAACTTTGAGGATGGTGAATCCCGCTTCTATAAAGTCTTGGAACTGGCAAAGACCTACGGTGCTGGTGTGGTTGTCGGTACGATTGATGAAGAGGGAATGGCACGGACTGCTGAGAAAAAGTTTGCCATTGCCCAAAGAGCCTATAGGGCTGCCCTTGACTATGGCATTCCCCCCTATGAGATTTTCTTTGATCCCTTGGCGTTGCCCATTTCCACGGGGATTGAGGAGGATCGGGTCAACGGGCGCGAAACCATTGCTGCAATTCGCCGCATTCGCGCTGAACTCCCCGACTGCCACATTCTCCTCGGCATCTCCAATATCTCTTTTGGTTTGAACCCTGCGGCTCGCCAAGTGCTCAACTCGATGTTTCTTCACGAGGCCATCCAAGCGGGGATGGATGCTGCTATTGTCAGTGCCGCCAAAATTTTGCCCCTTGCCAAAATTGACCCAGAGCATCAGCGGGTGTGCCGTGATCTTATCTATGATCTGCGGCGCTTTGACGGGGACGTGTGTGTCTATGACCCCCTTGCCGAACTTACGCGGCTGTTTGAGGGCAAAACCACTCCACAGGATCGCTCGCAGGTGGAGAACCTGCCTATTGAAGAGCGGCTCAAGCGCCACATCATTGATGGCGATCGCCTTGGTCTTGAAGACACCCTTGCCAAAGCCCTTGAAAAGTATCCCCCCCTTGAAATTATCAATACGTTCCTCCTCGATGGCATGAAGGTGGTGGGCGAACTCTTTGGCTCTGGGCAGATGCAGCTTCCCTTTGTCCTGCAGTCCGCAGAAACCATGAAAGCGGCCGTTGCCTACCTTGAACCCTTTATGGAAAAATCCGCCACAGGGGAGACAGCAAAGGGCACTGTTGTCATTGCCACGGTTAAGGGGGATGTCCACGATATTGGCAAAAACCTGGTGGATATTATCCTTACCAACAACGGCTACCGGGTAATTAACTTGGGGATTAAACAGCCCGTTGAAAATATCATCCAAGCCTACGAGGAGCACCAGGCAGACTGCCTTGCCATGAGTGGCCTCCTAGTCAAATCCACTGCCTTCATGAAGGAAAATCTCGAGGTCTTTAATGAGCGCGGCATTACGGTTCCTGTCATTTTGGGAGGGGCAGCTCTTACACCCAAGTTTGTCTATGAGGATTGCCAGTCCACTTATCATGGTCAAGTGATCTACGGGAAGGATGCCTTTGCCGACTTGCATTTTATGGATCGGCTAATGGAGGCGAAGGCCGCAGGTCTGTGGGATGATCGCCAAGGATTTTTAGATGACACTCGTGTCCCTGGGCTAGAGGAAAGGGACACGCCAGCGATCGCTCCTGAACCTTCTCCTTTGCCAGCACCAGAGAGTCCTGAAGGGGTGGATACCCGCCGCTCTGAAGCTGTAGCTGTCGATATTCCCCGCCCCACGCCCCCCTTTTGGGGCATTTGTCACCTCAAGGCGGATCAGATTCCCCTCCCAGAAGTTTTTGCCTACCTCGATCTCCAAGCTCTAATTGCCGGCCAGTGGCAGTTTCGCAAGCCCAAAGATCAAGACCGCGCCACCTACGACGCCTTCCTTGCCGAGAAGGTTTACCCCATCCTTGAGACATGGAAACAGCGCATCCTCACTGAAAATCTCCTCCATCCTGAACTGATCTATGGCTACTTTCCTTGCCAAAGTGAGGGCAACACTGTCTATATCTACGACCCGCAGCGCGTAGGGGATAAAAGTGCCTGTGTCCCTGAGCGGGCGATCGCCCAGTTTACCTTCCCCCGCCAAAAGACGGGCCGTCGTCTGTGCATTGCCGACTTTTTTGCCCCTGTGGCATCGGGCATTATTGACGTCTTTCCCATGCAGGCCGTCACCGTTGGCGAAATTGCCACCCAAGTGGCGCAGGAATTATTTGCTGCCAATCAATACACTGACTACCTCTACTTCCACGGCATGGCGGTGCAGACGGCTGAGGCTCTAGCCGAGTGGTGCCATGCCCGCATCCGTCGCGAGTTGGGGTGTACACCAGATCCCGCATCCATTCGCGATATTTTGGCCCAGCGTTACCAAGGTTCCCGCTATAGTTTTGGCTACCCTGCTTGTCCCAATATGCAGGATCAATACACGCAACTGCGACTTTTGGAGAGCGATCGCATGGGTATGTACATGGACGAAAGTGAACAGCTCTACCCTGAGCAATCCACCACCGCTATTATCTGCTACCATCCGGCGGCCAAGTACTTCAGCGTTTAGGCCTTATTTTTTCTGTATAGCTATTCAAAAGGGAGTGAAACGGATAGCCGTTCCGCAATACCTATGCAAATTTGGCCATTAATTGCTCAATCTGCAGCCTGCTTCCTGCTTCGCCGAGGCGGTTTTACCACCACCGCAGTGGTGGCCAGTGCCCAGTTGTAGGCAAAGCGGGCGGTGCACAAAATAGGTCGCCTGCAGGTTGTCTGGGGCAAGGTCATCGCGACAAGGGTTGCCCGCCATGGGTTTGCCAACCACTCCCAACGGCAACCCACCTCTTGGGAGGGTATTGGGTGATATTTTAACGGAACTGTTCAAGCCCCTTGACCCTATAGTTAGGTATAAGGTTTAGGCTAGGGTTAGAAAAACCGGTTTAGGAAAGCCCCTATGAGTGAACTCACGGTTGATATTTTGGGTACAGGTTGCAAAAAGTGCCATGAATTGGAGGTCAATGCCCGTACTGCCCTTGCTCAGTTGAACTTAATGGCCAACGTCAATCACATTAGTGATCCTGTGGCGATCGCTGATTGTGGCGTGATGCGCACACCTGCTTTGCGGATCAATGGTCAAGTGGTTTCCCAAGGCAAAGTCCTGAGTGCTGATGAAATTGTTGCATTCCTCCCCCACTAAATATCTCTAAAAAAGGAGAGAGCAATGCAAGGCAGTACCTTTTGGCAGCGGCAGTGGAAATCCCTAGTGGCGATCCTTGCCGTCTTTCTCTTGTGCTTTTATTTGCCCGTTGAGCAGTTGCAGCAGTGGCCGCGCCTCCATGCTGCCTTCTGGAACGCGCTGTACTTGGTGCGCTGGTATGCTCAAGAGCATGTCATTCTCTGTTTGGTGCCTGCCTTTTTTATTGCGGGGGCAATCGCTGTCTTTCTCAGCCAAGAGGCAGTGATGAAGTATTTGGGGGCAGAAGCCCCTAAAACTTTGGCCTATGGCGTAGCAGCGGTATCAGGGACTATCTTGGCGGTGTGCTCCTGTACAGTTTTGCCTCTGTTTGCCAGTATTTATCGCCGCGGGGCAGGGTTAGGGCCAGCGATCGCCTTCCTCTATTCGGGGCCAGCCATTAATGTCTTGGCGATTATTCTCACAGCACGGGTCTTGGGGCTGTCTTTGGGGGCAGCGCGGGCGATCGGCGCCATTCTTTTTAGTGTGGTCATCGGGTTAATCATGCAAGCCCTCTTTCCCAGTCCGGTTACAGCATCTCCCGTCAGCAGCACACCCCTAGTCAGCGATGAACCCGCCCGTCCACTCTGGCAGCAGGTGATCTTCTTTGGGGTGTTAGTGGGAATTCTGGTCTTTGCTAACTGGGCACAGCCCACTAGCAATGTCTTCCTCTGGCAGGCGATCGCCCTTGGCAAGTGGTGGCTCACGGGATTCTTAGGGCTAATTCTCGGTGGCCTCTTGGTGTATTGGTACCACCTAAACCCGTCCAAAGTGCTACTCATTGTTGGCGTGACCGCTGTCTTGGCGTGGCGATTTGCCGCAGTGCCACTGGTTCCCTTTAGTGCAGCCATTGTGGGTTTGGTTTGGTTGACCAGTACTGCTCGGGGTGAAGCCAAGGCTTGGTTTGAATCCACTTGGGAGTATGCTCAGCAAATTCTACCCCTCCTGTTGCTGGGGGTACTCATTGCCGGTGCTCTACTGGGTCGGCCAGGGAGTGAAGCTTTGATTCCCAGCCAATGGATTACCCAAGCAGTGGGCGGTAACTCCATAGGGGCAAATTTTGTAGCGGCAATTGCCGGCGCGTTTATGTACTTTGCCACGCTAACAGAAGTCCCGATCCTGCAAGGCCTATTGGCCAATGGTATGGGACAAGGCCCCGCGCTGGCGCTCCTACTGGCTGGGCCTGCATTATCCTTGCCCAATATGCTGGTCATCCGCCAAATCATTGGTTGGCGCAAAACAATTGCCTATGTTGCATTGGTCGTGTTAATGGCAACGCTGTCCGGCATTGGCTATGGCTACTTTTGGGGTTGACGCAGATTCGCTAGACTGAGGCTAGATTTTGGGAAGCGAGGATGAGCTACGACTACGACCTGTTTGTGATTGGTGCTGGTTCTGGTGGCCTGGCGGCCTCAAAACGAGCCGCCTCCTACGGTGCAAAGGTGGCCATTGCTGAAGCGGATAAAGTCGGTGGGACCTGCGTCATTCGGGGTTGTGTTCCGAAAAAGCTCATGGTCTATGGCTCTAAGTTTAGCCATCTTTTTGAAGATGCCGTCGGCTATGGCTGGCGTCCCGTCGCAGCCAAATTAAACTGGGAGCGCCTGATGCAAGCGGTCAACCAAGAGGTAAATCGTCTCAGCCAAAAGCATATTAGCCAACTTGCTCAAGCCGGGGTGGAACTGCTGCCCTTTTTTGCTCGCTTTGCTGACCCCCATACCCTAGAACTTGTGGATCGCCAAGGACAAGTACAGCAGCGGGTAACAGCGGCGAAAATCTTGATTGCTGTGGGGGGGGAAGCAATTAAGCCCAATGTGCCGGGCATTGAACACAGCATTACCTCTCGGGAGATGTTTTTACTGCCCAAGCAGCCAAAGCGCATGGCCATTCTTGGCGGTGGCTACATCAGTGTCGAGTTTGCCGGTATCATGCAGGGGCTAGGCACGGAAGTGATTCATTTTCTGCGGGGCGATCGCCCGCTGCGGGGTTTTGACCAAGATATTCAAGATGGCGTCTATGAGGGGATGCTGCGCCACGGCATTGATGTTCGTCCCCAGTGCCACATTACCGGCTTGCAGCTCACCA
The DNA here is from genome assembly GCF_029335995.1 of Thermosynechococcus sp. Uc. Taxonomy (NCBI): domain Bacteria; kingdom Bacillati; phylum Cyanobacteriota; class Cyanophyceae; order Acaryochloridales; family Thermosynechococcaceae; genus Thermosynechococcus; species Thermosynechococcus sp. Uc. The sequence goes on along the minus strand of NZ_JARJMS020000075.1, from coordinate 30,510 downwards.
AGAAGGGCAATATCCGCATTCACTACGAACACCAAGGGCAAGCGTGTGAAACCAAAGTGGATACGGTACTCTGTGCGGTGGGACGGGCGCCCAACTTGCAGGGACTAGGTCTTGATCAAGCAGGGGTGCACCTCAGTGCCAATCGTCAGGGGATTGTGGCTGTAGCTGTGGATGAATACTATCGCACCAACCAAGAACACATTTTTGCCGTGGGGGACTGCACCAACCGCGTTAACCTCACGCCCGTAGCCATTGCTGAAGGACGCGCCTTTGCCGATACCCAATTTGGCAACCTACCCCGCACCCTCAGTTATGAGAATATTCCTTCGGCAGTATTTTCCCAACCGGAGGCAGCTTCAGTGGGGCTGTCGGAGGCCCAGGCCAAAGCGAAATTGGGCGAAGACAATGTCAAAATCTACCGCACTGCCTTTCGGCCAATGTACCACAGCATTACAGGTCGCGATGAAAAGGTGATTGTCAAGTTGGTGGTGGAAAAAAATACGGAGTGGGTGTTAGGTGCCCACATGGTGGGGGATAATGCCGCTGAAATTATCCAAGGGGTTGCGATCGCCCTGAAAATGGGTGCCACCAAGAAAGACTTTGATGCCACCATAGCGATTCACCCCTCGACAGCGGAGGAATTTGTTACGCTGCGTTAGTGGCAACTTGAATGGGATTGTGGAGTAGTTCTAGAGCCGCCAGATATTGGGGATCCCTTGGGGTACCCATGGCCATTACGCTCTCTGGCGCATCAAGGACTTTTCGGTCCGGCTCAATCCCCACTTTGTTGATGTTGTGGTGGTTAGGGGTTTCGTAGTGGGCAATGGTCACCGCCAGACCAGAGCCATCACTAAGGTTAAAGAGAGACTGAATTGAGCCTTTACCAAAGGTGCGATCGCCCACGAGGCGGGCACGCCCATGGTCTTGAAGGGCAGCGGCTAAAATCTCACTAGCACTGGCTGTTCCACCGTTCACAAGGACAACTAACGGATCATGGGTGAGGGCTCCGCCACTGGCATCGAGGCTATCAACAATCCCTTGGCGATCAACGGTATAGACAATTACCCCCGAATCGAGCCAGAGTTGGGCAATTTCTAACCCTGCCTGCAACAGCCCCCCTGGATTATTGCGCAGATCAAGAATGTATTCCTCAGCTCCCTGCTGCTCTAGCCGCTGAATTGCTTTGCGCATTTCTGTGGCCGCCATGGCACTAAACTGACCGAGGCGGATATAGCCAACGGTGTGACCTTGCACTTGGCGAGCTTCAGCAATCACCGGATTAATTTCAATATGTCCCCGTTGCAGGGTAATGTCTTGAGGGGTGTTGCTGCCTCGTTGTAGCAACAGATGGACGGCGGAACCTGCTGCTCCCCGCATTCGTTCGGCAGCTTCATCGAGGCTGAGCTTAGTGGTGGAAACGCCATCAATGGCAAGAATGCGATCTCTTGGTTGAATACCGGCTTTGGCAGCGGGGGAACCATCAATGGGGGCAATCACTTCGAGGACGCCAGTTTCCGGGTCGGTGCTAATTTGTAAACCAACGCCGGTTAATTCGCCGGCAGTGGTTGTCTGGAGGCTACGAAATTGGGCAGGTCGCAGGAGTCGAGTAAACGGATCCTGAAGCGTGGCCAGCATCTTTTCAATGGCCTCATAGGTGGCCTCGCGATTGGGGAGGGGGCGCTTCAAGGCTCTTTCGCGCACTAGCCACCAGTTTTGGCCATTGAAGGACGGATCAACGTAGGCTTGGTTGACAATGCGCCACGCCTCATTAAGGAGTTTTTGTTCCTCCGTGAGGGCAATTGTGGGTTCAGAGGGGAAAAGACCCCAAACCCCCACAAGAATAACGAAAAAACAAATGAGACGTTGTAACCAACGAACCCCCATTGCTCCACCTGTTGATTACTTCTTTTTCCTAAGCTAGCACTAGAAAACTCTTTCGGAAGACACAGTTAATTTTTGAGGACAACTTTGGGATGTAGGCGATCGCCCCCCCTCAGCGCAATCCCCACAGCAGTACCGGCAAACGTTACGCCAACAACCTTCTGGGCTGACGGCAGCCCTGCGCAAACAACGGCACGCCCCTGATACCAGTCCTGAAGTTGCGCTTCATCTAGCTCTTGCCAAGGGAGGTGAGCCAGAACCTCTTGGGGAGGGTGCAGGGGTAAATGCTCTGGGGAAATCATCTCTAGAGAATGGCTCTGCTCAATCCTCAAGCCGCCACTTTCAATCCGCTGCAGAGTTGCCAAAGTTCCCCCGACCCCCAAGGCTGCTCCCAAATCGCGGGCAAGGGCACGAATATAGGTACCACTGCCACAGCTAATGCGCAGGCTGAGTTCGGGGTAGGAACCCGCTTGCCAGTCCAAGACCTCGATAGCATAAATTTCCACAGTACGTGGCGGCGCGCTTACTACCTCGCCAGCCCGGGCACGCGCATAGAGTCGCTGCCCCCCCACTTGAATAGCACTGTAGGCCGGAGGTAATTGTTCAATTTGACCAATAAACCGCGGTAGATGTTCCTGAATGGCGGCAAGGGTGAGGTGATCAGCCGCCCGCTCTTGGCAAATGTTACCCGTAATGTCATCGGTGGTGGTGGTAATTCCGAAGCGTACAGTGCCAATGTAAACTTTGCGATTACACAAATAGGGAAGAAGCCGCGTTGCTGAACCAAGGGCAATCGGCAACACCCCAGTGGCCATGGGATCCAAGGTGCCGCCATGACCAATGCGTTTGAGCCGCAGCCGCTTTCGCAGCTCGTTAATGCAGTCGTGGGACGTATAGCCAGCGGGTTTATTGAGGTTCAAAAAACCAAACATCAAGGCGTTGCAGTCTTCTGGGGGCTTAGGGGTAAACCACTGACAAAGCGCTGCAGGGCAGCGATCGCTCGGTTGTACTCCACAGTGGAACTCAGCAGATTGCTCTGAGCGCGAACTAAGGCGGTTTCTGCATTACTCACCTCCGCCTGGGTGCCCACACCCGCTTGGAAGCGCAGACGGGCAAGGCGGAGCCCCTCCGTTGCTTGGCGCACCGCCACCTCATTGGTGCGGATATTTTCTTGGCTGGACTTGAGGGTGTAGTAGGCCTGCTCCACTTGGAAGCGAATCAAGTTGCGAAAGGCGGCATACTGGGCTGCGGCAATAGCCGCAGCACTTTCCTGCTGCGCGGCACTGGCGCGAGACACTCCACCGTCAAAAAGGGTCAGGTTCAATTGGCCGCCAACGGTGTAGCCCCAGCGAGGGGCAACTGCATCGTCTAAGTTGTCCAATGTATTGAAAGTGCCGCCGGCAACCAATTGGGGGCCAAGATTCCCCAAGGCAACCCGTCGCTGTTGGAGTGCTGCATTCCGTTGGGTAAGCTGCTGTTCCAGTTCCACGCGGTTGCGCCAAGCCAAGGCAATACTCTCCTCAAGGGAGAGGGTCCATTCCCCAACCACTCGAATTGGGTCAGCCGCTCGGACATTAGCTTTGTCATTAAGACTGAGCAGCTGTGCTAGTTGGCGTTGAGCCGTTTGCAGTTGGCTTTGAGCTTGCACCAGTTGTTGCTGGTTGTTGGCCAGTTGCACTTCCGCTGTTAAAACATCAAACTTGGTTCCCAAGCCAGCGCGTTCGCGGGCGATCGCATCCCGCAAGCTGATTTGCGAGTTTTGTACTGCTGCTTCACTAATACGTACAAGAGCTTCCGCCTGTTGGATGTTGTAGTAGGCATTGGTGACCTCCTGACGCAGTTGTTCAAGTTCCCGCTGAAGATCTAGTTCGGCATTGCGCACCTGTTCCTGGGCTGCTTTGATACTTGCATCCCGCTGGCCAGCGGTGAAAATGTTGTACCCCAACTGCACGGTGCTAGTCCAAGTATTGCTCGCGGTGTTAAGACGTAAAGGAGGTGGTAATTGGGCGTTTTGTAGGCGAATTGCCGCTGAATCCGTACGATTAATGCCCAACTGGAAAGAAATGGTGGGATAGAGGGCTGCTTTGGCCTGGCGGAGGACAGCCCGACTTTGTTGCAGTTGTGCCTCTAAGATCTGCAGTTGGCGATTATTGCGGCGGGCAAGTTCAAGCGCTTCGTTGAGGGTAATGGGTCGATCTAGGTCAATTTTTACTTGATCGGGACGACTGGGGAGATAGAGGGGATCGGGATTGGGGTTGAGGGGCAAAAGATCCGTTGCCCTAGGATTGGGTTGGGCGATCGCTCCCCCAGTCATGGTAATCAAGACGCCCACAAGGCTTCCCAGCAGCAGACTGCTTTGTTGGCAGATGGATGGTTGACCCATGTTCACTCCCGACGCCGTGAGAATTATAGTTATAAATTCCTTACCCCTAAAACTATAACAGTCCTTATCTTTAAGAATTACCCTCAAAAAGGCGCTACACTTGGCTCAAGTTCGAGAAAACTTCAATCCTGTAACCGGCACAGTGGCAACAATTTTACGCACTTGGAGCTATCAGTACCCTTGGCTTTACGACACAATTAGCGCCCTTGCAGCACAAACCGTGGGGGGAAGCGATCGCCTGCATCGCTTGGCTTGGCAAGATTTGCATCTACCCCGCAGTGCTATTGTTCTAGACCTGTGCTGTGCCCACGGCGTTGTTACTCAAGCCTTAGTGGAGGCTTTTGATCAGGTCATCGGCCTCGATGCCTCGCCGCTGGCGATCGCCCGTGCCCAGCAGCGGGTGCCCCAAGCCACCTATGTGGAAGCCTTTGCTGAGAAGATGCCCTTTGCCGATGCCACCTTTGATTTAGTGCACACCAGCATGGCGCTCCACGAAATGACCCCGCAGCAACTGCGTGCCATCTTGGCGGAAGTGTGGCGAGTGCTTAAGCCCGGTGGCTGGTTTGCCCTGATTGATTTTCATCCTCCCCAAGTCCCCCTTCTGTGGCTTGGAATTGCCCTGTTTTTCTGGCTTTTTGAAACCGAGACCGCCTGGCAACTCCTGCACATAGACTTGCCCCAACAACTTAAAGAAAATAAATTTCTCCTTGAAAGGAAAGCTTATGTGTTAGGACGTAGCCTACAAGTGCTTCAGGCTCGCAAACCCCTGAGTCCCATCGCAGATTAGATAGATAACTGTTGCAAGGAATGGTGTATTCACTGTCTCAACAGGGAGTTGACAAGAGTGAGTCTGGGATAGGCTGAGCCGCTTGAAATTCCCATGCTAGAGTGTTTATAAACTCTTGATTGTCTGAACTTGAATCGCTAAGGATTATTTTATGACCGTTCATTCTAATTGTTTGCTTTGTCAATCCTCTAATCTGAAAAAATTAAGAAGATACTACAATAGTCATCACATTGTAAAGTGCCAAGATTGTGGTTTTGTTTTTATTGAGAAAGTTCCTTCGGAGGAAGAATTAAAACAATACTACTCTATCTATAGCTATGCAGAAGATAGACCTGTATCCCCGGTCACTATTAAGCGATATCAGAAGCTTTTAAAGGAGTTTGAGATCTACCGTAATAGCAATCAAATTCTTGAAATAGGTTGTGGGAAAGGTGATTTTTTACTAGAGGCAAGAAAAAATTATTGGGAGGTGCAAGGAACAGAACTCTCAGAAAGAGGTGCTCAATTGTGTATCGATAAAGGCATTAAAACTCATTACGGCACCTTGCGGGAGGATTTATTTCCCTCTAACTACTTTGATGTAATTATTGCAATTGAAGTAATTGAGCATATCAATAATCCCAGAGAATTAATCTACCAAATTTCTAGATTCTTACGGCGGGGTGGGCTTTTCTACTGTACAACTCCCAACTTTAATTCAATAGTTAGGTATATTTTGCAAGAAAAGTATTCGATCATCCATTATCCCGAACATCTTTGCTACTATACTCCGAAAACACTCAGGGAGCTAATGGTTAAGAATGGATTTTTGTGCAAAAAAGTTGAGACAACAGGGATTGATTTTGATAGACTATTTCCCAAGAAAGAGCTAAGGAATCTCCTAAAAGTGGACAATGAAAAGATTAGAATTGCAACAGAAAAGAATTCGCTTCTCAACTTCGCTAAACGGGCTGCCAATTTCATACTGGCTACTACCAGCTTAGGTGGGACAATTCGGGGATACTTCATAAAAGGTTGTTTGTAAGCTTACAGTTGAATTTGCTGTGGAGAACGATTAAGATATTACGGACAACTGGTTAAGAGTAAGTGCAATAGCGATGGTCAGTTCATTGCCCCAACTGGAAATCAACCTAGAGACAGAGGCAGAATTTGTGGCGCGGCACATTGGCGTTACGCCCGCCGATTTACCTGAAATGTTGAGCTTGTTGGGGTATCGCAGCCTTGAGGAACTGATCAATGCCGTCATTCCCCCTGAGATTCGCCTGCAGCGTCCCTTGGCACTAGGGGAAGGCCTTAGCGAAGTAGCAGCACTAAAAAAGTTGCGGACTATTGCTGAAAAAAACCAAGTTTGGCGCAGCTACATCGGCATGGGCTATTACAACTGCATTACTCCTGCGGTAATTCAGCGCAATATTCTGGAAAATCCCGGCTGGTACACTGCTTATACTCCCTATCAAGCAGAAATTGCCCAAGGACGCCTAGAGGCCCTCCTCAACTTTCAAACCCTTGTGAGCGATCTCACTGCGTTTCCCATTGCCAATGCCTCCCTTCTTGATGAAGCAACGGCTGCCGCTGAAGCCATGACACTGAGCCTCAATGCCTGCCGTCAAAAGGGAGCCAAGCGATTTTTGGTGGCGCAGGATTGCCATCCCCAAACCCTAGCTGTTCTGCGGACGCGGGCACTGCCGTTAGGAATTGAGATTGTGCCTATTGATCCAACTGCCGCTGAATTGCCTTGGGGGAATGCTTTTGGTCTATTTTTGCAATATCCCGCTACCGATGGTGCGGTGCGATCGCCCCAAGCTCTCATTGCCGCTGCCCATGAGCGGGGACTGTTGGTGACCGTGGCCACCGACCTCCTTGCCCTAACCCTGTTGACACCGCCGGGTGAATTGGGAGCCGACATTGCCGTGGGCAGTTCTCAGCGGTTTGGCGTGCCCTTGGGCTATGGGGGTCCCCATGCTGCCTTCTTTGCCACCCGTGAGGAGTTCAAACGCCAGTTGCCCGGACGACTGGTGGGGGTTTCCCATGATGCCCTTGGGCAAAAAGCATTGCGCCTTGCCCTGCAAACGCGGGAGCAGCACATCCGTCGCGAAAAAGCCACCAGTAACATCTGCACCGCCCAAGTGCTTTTGGCGGTTGTTGCCAGTATGTACGCTGTCTATCATGGATCAGCGGGGCTGCGGCAAATTGCTGAGCGCATTCATCAACGGGCAGTAACCCTAGCGGCGAGCCTAGAAGTAGCAGGCTATCAGCTTTTCTATTCGGAATTTTTTGATACCCTGCGCATTCGCTTGGGGAACCTGCCCGTACAGGTGCTCAAGGAACGGGCAGCGGCGGCGCAAATTAACCTGCGCTACTTTGACGATGGCAGTGTGGGCATTAGCTTAGATGAGACAACCACAGAGCAAGATGTTGTAGATCTCTTGAAACTCTTTGGGGCAACGCCAGTGGCTGGATCAAGGGGCGATCGCCTACCGTCAACCCTAAAACGCCAATCTGCTTACCTGCAACACCCGGTCTTTCAAAACTACCACAGTGAACACGCCCTGCTGCGCTACATCTACTGCCTTCAAGCTAAGGATCTCTCCCTTACTACCTCAATGATTCCCCTGGGTTCCTGCACGATGAAGCTCAATGCAGCAGTAGAAATGGTGCCCATCAGTTGGCCAGAATTCAATCAATTGCACCCCTTTGTACCGCTAGCACAAGCTGAAGGCTATGGGCAACTGTTTCAAGAGCTAGAAGCAATGCTGGCGGAACTCACGGGCTTTGATGCCATTTCCCTGCAACCCAATGCTGGCTCCCAAGGGGAATATGCCGGACTTTTAGTCATTCGCCAGTACCACCACAGCCGCGGTGAAGGCCAGCGCAATGTCTGTTTAATTCCCACCTCCGCCCATGGCACCAATCCGGCAAGTGCGGTGATGGCCGGGATGCAAGTGGTGGCAGTGAATTGTGATGCCCAGGGCAATATTGATGTGGCAGATTTGGCCACCAAGGCTGAAGGCTATGGGGATCGCCTTGCCGCCCTGATGATCACTTATCCTTCCACCCATGGGGTCTTTGAAACGGAAATTCGTCAAATTTGCGAGATTGTCCATCGCTACGGTGCTCAGGTGTACATGGATGGCGCCAACATGAATGCCCAAGTGGGGCTATGCCGTCCAGGGGACTTTGGTGCCGATGTCTGCCATTTGAATTTGCACAAAACCTTCTGCATTCCCCATGGGGGCGGTGGCCCCGGTGTTGGGCCAATTGGAGTAAAAGCCCACTTGGCGCCCTTTTTACCCACAACCCGCCTAATTCCTCAAGGAGCAGAAATTGGCCCTGTGACTGCGGCCCCCTGGGGCAGTGCCAGTATTTTGCCGATTTCTTGGATGTACATCACACTGATGGGCGGGGCAGGGCTGACGCGCGCCACCGCGATCGCCATTCTCAATGCCAACTACATTGCTAAGCGCCTTGAACCCTACTATCCCATTCTTTACAAAGGTGCCCATGGTCTTGTTGCCCATGAGTGCATTCTCGATCTGCGTCCTCTGAAAAAGTCGGCGGGGATCGAGGTGGAAGATGTTGCTAAACGACTCATGGACTATGGCTTCCACGCCCCCACCGTCTCTTGGCCCGTCCCTGGCACGTTGATGATCGAACCCACTGAAAGTGAAACCAAAGCGGAACTAGATCGCTTTTGTAACGCCATGATTGCCATTCGCAACGAAATTGCAGCAATTGAGGCCGGACTGAGCGATCGCCAGCAAAACCCCCTGAAAAATGCCCCCCACCCGGCACGGATGCTGGCCACAGATCCATGGCCTTATCCCTATTCGCGGGAAGTGGCTGCCTACCCCGCCCCCTGGCTGCGGGAGTATAAATTCTGGCCGGCGGTAGCCCGCATTGACAATGCCTATGGCGATCGCCATCTGGTGTGTAGCTGCTCAATGCCAAGGATAACACCCGAGTCTTAAGCAAAGCTGAAATTTTTGCACCTGTTGCCCATTCTCCTTGTCAAAGCCAAAAAGGGGCTGCTAAAAGTAAGGCAGGTCAACCCCTAGGTGGTCTTATGACACTGGATAGCCTCGATACCGTTGTTCTCTCCCGGTGGCAATTTGCCCTCACAGCCATTTTCCATATGCTCTGGCCGGTGTTGACCACAGGCATGAGTATTTACCTTGTGGTCATTGAGGGGCTGTGGCTAAAAACCAAAAACCTCGCCTACTATCACCATGCGCGCTTTTGGTCAAAGCTATACATTCTCAACTTCGGGATTGGTGTGGCCTCGGGACTACCCATGGCCTTTCAATTTGGCCTAAACTGGGCACCCTTCTCTGAGGCGGTGGGGGATTTCTTCGGCACCGTTTTGGGCTTTGAGGGCACCATGGCCTTCATGTTAGAAGCTAGCTTCTTGGGCATTATGATCTTTGGCTGGCAACGGGTGCCCCCAGTGATGCACTGGATTGCGACCATCTGTGTTGCCTTTGGTGCTAACCTCTCCACCTTCTGGATTCTCACGGCCAACTCATGGCTCCAGACCCCTGCCGGGGGTGTGTTCGTTGAGGGTAAATTCCGCGTTCAGGACTACTTCCAAGCGATCGCCAACCCCTTCATGGTCAAAAGCTTTGCCCACATGTTCTTTGCCACGCTTGAAACTTCGCTCTTTGTTATTGGCGGCATCAGTGCTTGGTATTTGCTACAAAACCGGCTGCCTAATTTCTTTACCAAATCCCTAAAGGTAGTGTTGGTGATGGCCTTGGTGATTGCCCCCCTCCAAGTTTTTGTTGGCCATCTGAGTGCTGAACAGGTCTATCACTACCAACCCGCCAAGTTAGCTGCCATGGAAGCCCTGTGGGAAACGGTGCCAGCGGGTACCCCTGCGGATTGGAGTGTGATTGCCTTCCCCAATGAGGCCGCACAGGCAAACACCTTGGAAGTGAAAATTCCCGGCCTCCTCAGCTACCTACTGGAACTGAAACCCAAGCTGGATACCCCAATTCTTGGCTTGAAGGAGTGGGCACCCAGCGATCGCCCGCATCTGGTTGGCCTGATTTACTATTCGTTTCGCCTGATGGTGGCCATTGGTTTATACCTCGCTGCTTTGGCGATCGCTACAATCTTCGTCTGGTGGCGCACGGGTTTTGAGGGCGATCGCCTACGCAACTACAAATGGCTCTGGTGGGGCTGGATTTTTGCCGGGCCGTTGGGGTACCTTGCTGTTGAAGCGGGCTGGATTGTCCGCTGTGTGGGGCGTCAACCCTGGATTGTCTATGGCCAGTTGCGGACAGCAGAAGCCGCGTCCCATCTGCCTCCCCAAGTAGTGCTCTTCTCCCTGAGCGGCCTTGTTGTCCTCTACACAATTTTCTTCTTTGCTGCCCTCTTCTTTGGCAGCCGCATTATCCAAAAAGGCCCCAATGTTGCCCTGCCCGTCCCTGGTCTCCAGAATGCCGAACAATTGGAAATTCGCATCAAATTGGCAGAGCACCAACCCGATCGCCGTCCCCTAGAGACTCAGCAATAAGGAAGTAGCTATGGAACCAAATCCCCTTGCCCCCTTAGAGCACTTTTTGCCTCAGGCGTGGTTTTTTATCCTTGGTCTGTTCCTGTTTCTGTACATTCTCCTCGATGGGTTTGACCTTGGCATTGGCATTCTTTCCCTCACCAGTAGTGATGAGCGTCGCCGCAATATCCTGATGACTAGCCTGGGCAATGTTTGGGATGCCAATGAGACATGGCTGGTATTGATGGGCGGATCGCTGTTTGGTGCCTTTCCCTTGGCCTATGCCACCATTCTTAATGCCCTTTACATCCCCGCAGTGATTATGGTGGTGGGACTGATTCTGCGGGCAGTGTCCTTTGAGTTTCGTGAGAATGCCAATAATAAGCGGGTGTGGAACCTTGCTTTTGGCATTGGCAGCTTCTTGGCGGCTTTGGGACAAGGCTTTGCGGTGGGCACTGTCTTTGAGGGCATTAAAGTGGATGGGGCAGGTCACTTTGCCGGCGGCATGTGGGATTGGTTGACGTGGCACTCAGTGTTGGTGGCGCTGACCCTGATTCAGGGCTATGTGCTCATCGGTTCAACTTATCTGATTTACAAAACCACGGGGGAATTGCAGCAAACCCACTATCGCACTGCCACAATTGCTGCTTGGACAACGTTCATCGGTGCTGTGTTGATCACCATTAGTGCCCCTATTTTCCATGAGCATCTGCGTGCCCAACTGTTTCAGCCACCCTTGTTTTACATTTTTGCCGCCATTCCAGTTCTGGGTGTGTTGCTCGTTTTCCTGTTGCTGCGCAGTTTACAAAAACGGCAGGAGGTCATGCCCTTAGTGTGGACATTTTTACTGTTTCTTATGTCCTTTGTCGGCTTGGGTTTTGTCATTTTCCCCAATATCATTCCCCCGAGTGTCACCATTTATGAAGCCTCAGCCTCTCCCAGTGCCCAAGTTTTTATGCTGATTTTTGTGGCATTCTTAATCCCAATTATGCTGGCCTACAATCTCTACAATTATTTGGTGTTCCGGGGCAAAGTTGTGGCTTAGGTAGAGAAACAATCCAAGTAAAACCTGCCATAACAAACTAGCAAAATAAGGCACAATAGCAAGATACAGCTCTTTTGTATGCATCAATGTCTTGCTGGCAAGTTGATTTTTACCGTCGGCCATTGCACACCCCCAGCGGTCTCAATCTGTGGGAATTGGTGATTTGCAGCCCTGAAGATGATTTTTACTATACGACTTTTTGCCCGGAGCCATTGGTGAGCAGTACATGGCTGATTACAGAGTTCAAAAATTGTAGTCAGCCGTTACCAGAGCGAATCCAAGTTTTTCGCCCCCAGAGTTTAGGCTTAGTGGAACTGGCCTGCCAAGAACTGAATATTCCCCTTGAAGCCACGCGCCGTACCCCTGCCCTCAAGCACTACCTGCGCCGGCGCGCTCAGGAGTATCCAAGCTTGAAAACCTATACCTATACGGGTGAAGCCTACGATCCGTTGGCGATCGAGCAGCCCCCCCCACTGCCGCTGCCCGAGGATATTTGGGGAGAGTCTTGGCAATTTGCAGCAATTACCCCCGCGGACTTGGAACAATTAATGCAATATCCGCTGCGAATTCTTGCCTTTGACATGGCCATGTTGCCAGAAGCTCTGGGGCTGACCTCAGATGTCCTAATTCCGGGGATTATTCTCTACGGCGGCCGTAAGTCCCTCAAGCTTGCCCGTTGGTTCCAAGAGCAGGTGCCCTATCGCTTGGAGTTTGTGCCGGGGCAGCCCTGTGGGGTAGTCTTGCACAGTGGCTTGCGCGATCGCTGGGTTTTTTTGACATTTGAGAATGCCGAGATTGCCAAAGCAGGAGAGCTTTTTCGCGATCGCCTGCAATCTACTCAAGGTCTGCACTTTCTCCTCATCCAACCCACCCCCAGTGATGTCACCTACACTGCCCTGTGGTTACTACAGCCCTTGGAGTAACTAGCGTTTTTGCTTTAAATGCCCCTGTTCTAGACGTTCTTGGAGAGCACGGGTTTCATCTAAAACTGTTTCAATGCCTTCAATGTGGGTCTGGCGCACAAAATTAATTTTGACTTCCTCCAGCCACATCACCAGTAAGTCTTGAATTACCTTGCCCACCTCTTCCTCTTGGAGTTCAGTGCTGAGGATTTGGCCAAATTTTTGGGCAAATTGACTCACCAGTAATGCTCCTTCGCGGTGGGAATTGCTTTGGTTTTTGCTGACTTGCTCCAACAGGAGAAACAGGCGATCGCTCATCTGTTGAGCAAGGAATTGGCGCCAGTGGATGGGTAAAGCCTCAAGGGACGGCATTTCTAGTAACCGCCGATAGGGGGGCACCTGCCGCAGCACTTGATCCACACTGTAGGCTACCAACCTTTCCACTTCTGGTCGCAATTGAGGCAGTACGCGGTAAATTACCACTTGCACAACCACAGCCGCCAACTCCCCTAGTTCGTCTATGTTGTTGAGATGCTGACCGCCTTGGGGTAACCAGCGACTGAATTGGCCGCGACGAACTGCTTTTTGCAGTTGGTTGAGGACTTGCAGGACAACCACTTCCGAAATATCGGTGGCGATCGCTGCTACTAAGCCTTGAGAAGCCTGCCGTTCAAGGCTATCCAAACAAATAATATCCGCTTGATCAAGGCGAATCGCAACCGGGATAATCCGCAGCCATGCCCATGTCGGTGCCAACCACCAAAATGGGAAAAAGAGTAAGACATCGTACCAACGCCAGAACATGGCATCTCGCCAACGTGCACCGCGATATTGCCGACTCAGCCAAAACGTCCGCCCCAAAAACTCAACAAAAAAGAGGAGATTGAAGGGAATATCAATAGCATCAAAGTGGTCAATAAAGCCACCATCCTCACCATAGCCGCGCCAGTAGTTTGTTGCCATCAGGGGGATAATTTGCTGCTCAAACCAAGTTAGGTTTGCCCGCCAGTCCTTTGCATTAATATACTCCGCACTCCAAAATCGCTCAAAGGACTGTTTCGAGGACGTATCGCGACGACCAAAGACCTTCAGCCGCATTAGGTTCTTAATTCGTTCGAGGGTGCCGGTTTTATTGGCCAATGCAAAGGGATTGGTGCTCACCATTGTTGTGCTTTGCTGGCGCAACTGAGCCAACAGCTCTTGCGTGGCTGGGGCGTCAACACTTTGCTCAGCGATCGTTTGCCGCAGCTTAGCAACGGTTGCAATGTATGCTTGGGTGGTGCGGTGGGGTTCAATGCCCTTGACTGGATCGTAGAGGGGAGTAATGGGTAAGGGTTGAGGCAAATAGACGATCCGCTGAATCAGGGGAATACGCACCTTACCCAACAGCCAAAAATCCCGCAGGGGAATGTAGGTCAAATCAAAGAGGACTAGAAGAAAGTTGAGGCTAGCGATCGCCCCCATGATCCGTTCATAGGTGCGATTCAAGGGCCTATCAAACATCACGCCCCCTACTGTAAACGAACGTAGCCCGCCTTTTCAATGAGCAACTGTCCCTGATCGCTCAATAACAAATTGGCATAGGCACGACCGGCTTGGGCATCTGGACTGTTATCCCCCTTAGCAATTACAAACAAACGGCGGGTAATGGGATACGTCCCATCTTGAAACGCCGCGTGATTCAACACATTACGCCGTCTAGGACATTGACTAGGATCAACATAAGGCTCTCGATAGGGGGGGACATATTGATTGGGTTGCCGTCCGATGGGTAAAGGGCGAACAGTACACTGACCAACAATTTCCGGTGCTGAACCATAGTAAATACCGCCCAGCGTGGCGGAGACGCGGCGCAGGCCATCGGTGGTATCGCGCACAAAGGTAACGTTGGGACCTAAGGGCTGGCCGCCTAAGACTTCCTCAATAAAATACTCCACTGTGCCGCCATCCTCAGGGCGACGGGAAAATGTTGTAATTTTGAGGTTAGGCCCTCCCACTTGGCTCCAATTGCTGAGTTTGCCGGTAAAGATACCCACCACCTGCTCCACCGTTAATCCCGAAATGTTGAGGCGGGGGTGAACCGCGATCGCCAGACCGTCAATGGCCACGGGAATTTCCACAAGCTGTAGTCCCTTGGCTTGGGCTTGCTGTCGCTCTTGGGCATTGAGGGGGCGAGAAGATTGGGCAAAAGCCAATTGCCCATTGAGCAACATGCGAATGCCACTGCCAGAGCCCGGCGTTCCCGTCGGCGGATCTGTGTAGCGCAACTGAAAATTTGGCCAAGCCCCTACAAGCACCGGATCCACCAAACTCCGAATGGGCGCCCAAGTGGTACTACCGCCATAGGCAAATACACCGTTGGGAACCTCCTTGACCTCGCTAAATGTTTTTGCCCCTGCCCCCGCCACTGGCGATGGCGAATTGGGCTGAGACCCAGTGGGGAGAGATACCTGCGGCAAAAGACCCTGACGACTCAGAAACCGCATTGCCAAAACTCCCGCCACAGCCAGTAGCGCTAACATCAAAATTAGGGAAATAAGCAGGGGCAAAACATTATTAGAATTGCTGCGCGACATACCTAACCTTTAGGAGTACTTCGCTCCTAGCCTACTGCAACTTTATCCTCAGTAGCATACTGACTGCTGCAACTTAGGTGGGTGTCTAACTCAGGTGCCCCTGTGGACAGTCTTGACCCATTTCAGGCGCTTTGCCCGCAAAGCCATCCGGAGCGTGGTTGTACTCACCACCGGTAGCCAATGGAGCATATACAGCGTGCCGCTCAAGCCCTGCCAAAACAGTTGCCAGATGTTCATTGGCTTTACTTGAGGAATACCCCGCCACATGCCCACCAGCGAAATTGTAAAGCTCAGCGTTGTCAAGGGCACCAGCAGCGGGGTACGGTGGCGCAGTACAGCCATCAGCAAATCGGGAATGGTTGCCGTAGGAATGGCATACTTGATCAAAAACCAAAAGAAAACATCCCAGCTTTTTTGCCAGCCTAAACGATTGCGTAGTAGGGGCTGCCAGTAGTCAAGATAGCTTTGGTAGCCCCCCTCGCTCCAGCGATTGCGTTGGTGCCACAGAGCCATCAGTGTAGTTACCCCTTCTTCTTGCACCGCTGGATCCATGAGCACATCGATCTCCCAACCATGGAGATGCAGCTTCAGGCTAAGATCCAAATCATCCGTAATCGTTTCTTCATTCCAGCCGCCACAGCGCTCTAGGGCTTGACGCCGCACAAATTGGCCATTGCCCCGCAGTTCTCCCATGCCGCCACAGGCAACCCGCTGCTGTTGATAGTAGGCGTCGAGGATCATTTCTGCGGCTTGGCCTTGGGTCAGCAAATTGATGTTGGCATTACTGATGGCCTTACGCACTTGGACAGCACCAATACTGGCCACTTGAAAGCGGTTGACCACCTGTTGCAATAAATTTTGGGGGACTGTGGCATCGGCATCAAAGACGCCAATAATCTCCCCCCGTGTCAAGGGCAGGACTTGATTGAGGGCACCGGATTTACCGCCCCCTGCCCCCGGCAGTCGTCGCAGCACCTTTAGTTGGGGATACTGTTGCTGAAGTTCTGTCAAGATGTCGGGAGTGCGATCGCTACTGTTATCATCAATAATCCACACTTCATAGTCGGGATAATCCAAACAGCAGAGATTCTTTACAAGGCGACCAATGACCGCTTCTTCATCTTTTGCCGCCACCACCAACGACACCATTGGCTGCAGCTTTGCTGCTGTCTCTGCTGTGGAGAGAGCCTGTGGCCTGACCCGCCAGTAGCGCAGCGTTTGCACACTCATTAAGAGCGTTAAGACATAGACTAGCCAAATGCCGCCCACAACTAGATGAAGGGCAATTGTACTGCCCCAGATTAAAGACAGCGCCAAGAAAGCTTTGCGGCGGCGACCCTCAGAACGCGGTTGTAATGGAGGACTTTCTGGGGTGTCAACCCACTCCAACAGGAGTTCGTCGAGGGGATCGGCTTCGTTGTAGAAACTGTTTTCGGGCCAGGAATTCTCCGGCATAGGTCACCTGATTGAGAAACCAGTACTTATCCACTCCCTTAAAGAAGCTAGGAATGAGATAACACCACACTGTGCAGCCTTCGCAGACGGAGAGTCGGCCTTGGGCGCGGCGATACTCCTCTACCACCTCGGAGGACTTGTACAGTTCGTACAGGCGACCATTGATGGGGACTCCCTTCTGCGCAAAGTGGTAGCACGGTAGCAGCAACTCATCATTGGGGGAAATGGCAATGACGGCATCCACCGCCTTGCAACGGGGATTTTGAGTATTGTTTCCCCCCGCGCGGATGAGGGCTAATGCTGCTTTATTGTAACCAACATTGTTATACTTCTTTGCGTTTTGTTCAATGCTGTCGGCAATTTCAGGGGTGGGGTTCTTTTTGTTGTTGTAGTTTTCATGGGCAGTGAAAGCGGGGTTCAACCAAACCCGTACCCCTAGACTTTGGGCAAACTCAGCCACTTCCCCAATTCGTTCGTAATTTTGGGCGGTGACGGTGTGGTTTAGCACTGGATACTCACCAAGCTCAAGGGCAATTTTGACGGATTCCACCAGCGTGTCAAAAATTTTCACGCCCCGCGACTGATCATGGGTGGCGGCATCAGGACCATCGAGGGAGAAATTCAAGAAATCCACCAAACCCTGAATTTCTCTAGCACGACGAGGATAAAGAATCGTGTTTGTCGTCATGCTGGTAATGAAACCGAGACGCTTGGCTTCACGGTAGATGGCAGGGGCATCGGCACGCAGCAGTGGTTCGCCCCCCGTAAAGTCCACATATTTCACCCCCAAACGTTTCAAATCGCGGAGATTGGTTTGGATGGCGCTAAAATCAGCTTCTTTGCCCGGCTCCAATGCCCAAATGTCGCAAAAGTGGCAACGGGCGTTACAGCGGTAGGTCAGGTAGTAGTTAGCAACCAGTGGACTCATTGGGTATCTTCCTTCATGAATTCAAGCAAGGCCAAGAGGGGTGGGCAAAAGTAGTCAATCAGTTTATGCAAGCAATTGAAAAATTTCTAGATAAAACTTCATCAGAGTTTGAGTTGCTCAACAGTTTAGCACTCTGCTGAGCTCAGGAATGGAGATCTATCCCTTGAAGGAGTTACAAGTTTAGCAATGCTTATTATTGATAAATATTTTTTATATAAAAAATGGATTGCTATTTGCTTGGATTATCTTTTGCTGTGCGGGTATGTGCAATTGTAAGGACAACGGCATGAATCAACTCCTTGGCCAACGCCCGCTCAGTTCTTTAATGACCAAAATCCGTCAGTGGCTAATTACTTATCCAATAACAACACTAGCGATCGCCCACCGCATCTGCCGATTGATTCCAGCCCAATGGCCCTTTGCCCGGACTTTCTCCCTATTTGGTTATCCAGTGATCACCATTCCCCCTTTATGTAAACTCAATTCCTTTTATTGAAGAGGAAGAGGTCATGAAGCTGCGGTTTCGTGCCCTCACCTACCTCAGGGATGTTTGCCAAGAGGACATCAGCCAATACAGTTCTTTTCTAAAAACCATGGGATAGATCCACCGTGGTAGGGTTCACATTTTTCAGCGTGTTCCATCTCTGTGCCAAGGGCTGTCGATCCAGGCAGCGAGGAACTGACAGTTGCTATACGATTAAGATTAAGATAGATAGCCTTGTATCCATGGTACCGGTCGCATGCTGAAAGCCCTATTTGGCGATCCCAATCAGCGCAAGATTAAAAAGTATCAACCCCTTGTGGTCGAGATCAACCTGCTAGAGGAGCAAATTCAGGCTCTAAGCGATAGTGAGCTACAGGCGAAAACGGCTGAGTTTCGGCAGCGACTCGACAATGGCGAAACCCTCGATGCGTTGCTCCCCGAAACTTTTGCTGTGGTGCGCGAAGCCTCACGCCGAGTTCTGGGGATGCGCCACTTTGATGTGCAGCTTATTGGTGGCATGATTCTCCACGATGGTCAAATTGCTGAGATGAAGACGGGGGAAGGGAAAACCCTTGTGGCCACGCTCCCGGCTTATCTCAACGCCTTGACAGGCAAAGGGGTACACATTGTTACCGTCAACGACTATTTGGCACGGCGGGATGCGGAATGGATGGGACAAGTGCATCGCTTTTTGGGTTTGACTGTGGGGCTAATTCAGCAGCAAATGGCACCCCAAGAGCGGCAGAAAAGCTATGCCTGCGATATTACCTATGCCACCAACAGCGAAATTGGCTTTGACTACCTGCGGGACAATATGGCCACCTCCATGGCTGAGGTGGTGCAACGACCCTTTAACTACTGCATTATTGACGAGGTGGATTCAGTACTAATTGATGAAGCCCGCACGCCCCTGATTATTTCGGGTCAAGTGGAGCGTCCCACCGAGAAGTATCTCAAGGCGGCGGAGGTGGCTCGCCTCTTGAAAAAAGATAAGCACTACGAGGTGGATGAAAAAGCTCGCAATGTAATAATGACCGATGAGGGGTATATCGAAGTGGAGAAGTTGCTGGGGGTAAGCGATCTCTATGACCCCCAAGACCCTTGGGCGCACTACATCTTGAATGCCATTAAGGCAAAAGAACTCTTTCAGCGGGATGTGAACTACATTATCCGCAATGGCGAAGTGGTAATTGTGGATGAATTCACTGGACGGGTCATGGTGGGGCGCCGCTGGAGTGATGGCCTGCATCAGGCCATCGAAGCCAAAGAAGGCCTCGAAATTCAAAATGAGTCTCAAACCCTTGCCACAATTACCTACCAAAATCTCTTTTTGCTCTATCCGAAGTTGGCGGGGATGACGGGGACAGCCAAGACCGAAGAAGCAGAATTCGAGAAAATCTACAAGCTAGAAGTGACGGTAGTGCCCACGAATCGCCCCAGTCAACGGCGAGATTTTCCCGATGTGGTTTATAAAACAGAGCGGGGTAAATGGTTGGCGGTAGCTGCTGAATGCGCCGAGGTGCACGCAACAGGGCGGCCGGTGTTGGTGGGGACTACAAGTGTAGAAAAGTCAGAGCTGTTGTCACAACTGCTGCGGGAGCTGGAAATTCCCCATAATCTATTGAATGCCAAACCGGAAAATGTGGAACGAGAGTCGGAGATCATTGCCCAAGCCGGGCGCAAAGGGGCGGTGACGATCTCCACTAACATGGCAGGTCGAGGTACCGATATTATTTTGGGTGGCAACGCCGACTACATGGCGCGCCTAAAGGTGCGGGAATACTTTATGCCTCGCATTGTCATGCCCCCTAGTGATGACCCAATGATGCTGTTGGGACTGAAGAGGGATCGCGGCGGTGGTCAAGGTTTTAGTCAGGGGGCGCAGAAAAACTGGAAGGCTTCGCCGGGACTTTTCCCCTGTGAGATTAGTGAGGATGCAGAAAAGCTGTTGCGCCATGCAGTGGATCTGGCTGTCAAGACCTATGGCGAGCGCAGCCTGCCTGAGTTGCAGGCGGAGGATATCCTGGCGATCGCTTCTGAAAAAGCACCCACCCAAGACCCCGTGATTCAAGCTCTGCGGGATGCCTTTAACCGTATTCGCGAAGAGTATGAGGTGGTCACCAAGAAGGAACATGAAGAAGTGGTAGCCCTCGGTGGTTTGCACGTGATCGGTACAGAACGCCATGAATCACGGCGGATTGATAACCAATTGCGGGGACGAGCAGGACGCCAAGGTGACCCTGGTTCAACGCGCTTTTTCCTGAGCTTGGAAGATAACCTGTTGCGCATCTTCGGGGGCGATCGCATTGCTAGGATCATGAATGCTCTGCGGGTTGATGAAGACATGCCCATTGAATCGCGACTCCTCACCCGTAGCTTAGAAAATGCTCAGCGTAAGGTGGAAACCTACTACTACGACATCCGCAAGCAGGTGTTTGAGTACGATGAGGTGATGAATAACCAACGACGTGCCATTTATGCTGAGCGGCGGCGGGTGCTGGAAGGGGAAGACCTCAAGGATCGGGTGCTGGAGTACGCCGAGAAAACCATGGACGACATTATTGCCGCCTATGTCAATCCCGACTTGCCGCCAGAGGAATGGGATTTGGAGGGTTTGGTGGCCAAGGTGCAGGAATTTGTCTATTTGCTGTCAGATCTGCGCCCTGAGCATCTGGCTCATCTGAGCGTGCCGGAAATGCAGGCCTTTTTGCATGAGCAAGTGCGTACGGCCTACGAGCAAAAAGAAGCGGAAATTGAGCGTATCCAAACCGGCCTGATGCGGCAAGCGGAACGGTTCTTTATTCTTCAGCAAATTGATCTACTGTGGCGGGAGCACCTGCAACAGATGGATGCCCTGCGGGAGTCGGTCGGCCTCCGCGGCTATGGCCAAGAAGATCCCCTTGTGGAGTACAAACGGGAAGGTTATGAACTTTTTTTGGACATGATGGTGGACATTCGCCGCAATGTGGTGTACTCCCTCTTCCAGTTCCAACCCCAAGTGACACCGCCCCCAGAGGAGGTTCCTTCGTCCTCAGATCAAGGGTAGTCTAGGTATCTAAAGCAAGCCTTTTGTTGCTGGGGCAACCTTGAATGCGACAAGGGCATCTCTACTGACAGCGTCTCAGGATGGGTAAACACGGTTGAGTGTATTGACAACGCTGGCTTATCTAGCTATTGGGAGTGGCATCGCTGTTGCGATCGCAAGCGCCAATATCACCTTGGCTCAGGAGATTCAAGGCGATCGCCTGAACTTAAATGGCCGCGACTACCCCGTGGCCTGGCAGCAGTGGCACGATAGCCAAAATCAACTGCACACGGGCATTAGCGATGGAGGTCTTGCCCATCGCTTGGGGGTGCTCCTTGGGGATACCACGGATCCCTTTCAGCAGCCAGTGGCTTGGTTTCAGCCGCAATTTAGCCCCTTGGCGGCGCGCTTTAGTGCCAATGGCATGTACCGCTATTTGGACATTACGCCGTGGATTGAGCAATACCAGTGGCAGGTACAACCCCAAGGCAATACCCTCCAGATCAGCACTCCGGCGGCACAGATTCTCAGTTGGCGACAGGGACGACAACCCTGGGGCGATCGCTGGGTCTTTGAATTAGACCGCCCCACCCCTTGGCAAGTAAATCGGCTAACATTTAGCCGCACCGGTCTGACGCCACGGGATTTTAGCCTGACAATTGAAGCCAGCAGCCAGTTGGCTGCGATTCCCAATGTCAAGGTTACCGCTACCCCCAACCGCACCGTACTGGAAACCCAAATTCCCGGCACGGCTCGCCCAGTGGCCTCGATGCTCCTGAACCCCACCCGTCTGGTGATTGATTTTCGCAGTGATGCGCCCCCACCCCGTACAATTCAATGGGCACCGGGTCTGCGCTGGCAACAGCAAACTGTTACCCTCGGCAAGCACCAGTTCCCTGTGGATGTGCTTGTGATTAACTCCCAACAGCCGCAGCTGCGGCTGCGCCCCTTGGGAATAACCCCGACAACACTGGTGGGGTTAGCAACAGTGCCTGAACTGGCTCAGCGCTGGCAAGCAGCAGCAGCAATTAATGGCGGCTTTTTTAATCGCGATCGCCAAGCCCCTTTGGGGGCAATTCGCAGTAACGGCAACTGGCTCTCAGGCCCGATTCTCAATCGCGGTGCCATTGGCTGGGACGATCGCGGCCAAATTATTGTGGGTCGGCTCAGTTTGCAACAGCGGGTGAAGACGCCCAGCGGTATGGTGCCCATTGTCACATTTAATTCTGGCTATGTCCAAGCCGGTCTTGCCCTTTATACCCCCAGTTGGGGGAGCACTTACCAAAGTAAAACGGCCGGTGAAGTAGTGATTACAGTCCGCCATCAACAGGTGGTGGGACAGCAGGCCGTCAACGCCCATCAAACTGTCCCCATTCCTCCGGAGGGCTTCCTTCTGGTGGCGCGCAACTTTAACTCCGCCTTGGCAAATTTTCCAGCAGGGGCTGCGGTGCAACTAGAAACCACTGCTGTGCCTTCTGTTTTTAATGCCATGCCCAATATTGTGGGCGCAGGACCTCTGTTGGTAGAGCAGGGACGAGTGGTTTTGAATGCGGCAGCAGAGCAATTTGGGGTCGGCTTAGATGCCCAAGCAGCGCCCCGCAGTGCGATGGGCAATCGCAGGGATGGCAGTATGGTCTGGGTAACGACCCACAACCGAGTTGGCGGTATGGGCCCTACCCTTGGGGAGTGGGCTCGCATTCTACAACAGCTGGGTTTGATGAATGCGGTGAATCTAGATGGGGGCAGTTCAACGGCTCTGTACCTGGGCGGGGTCTTGGTGGATCGCCATTCTGTAACAACGACCAGGGTTAACAATGCCATTGGGCTGTTTTGGCAGCCCTCCCCTTAGAGATAGGCCAAAGGATCAGTGGGTTCACCGTTCAAGCGCACCTCAAAGTGGAGGTGCGGACCTGTGGAGAGTCCTGTGGAGCCAACTTCAGCAATGGGCTGCCCCTGTTGCACAAATTGGCCTTCTCGCACAAGCAATCGCTGGGCATGGGCATAGAGGGTCGTCATGCCGCCGCCGTGATCGAGAATGACGGTTTGGCCGTAGCCCCCTGACCAACCAGCAAAAATTACTGTGCCTGCTTCAGCAGCAGAGATTAATGTGCCAAAATCAGCACCAAAGTCAACACCGCTATGGAAACGCTCTGTACCCAAAATGGGGTGAATGCGCCAGCCAAAGGGGCTGGTGAGTGGTGCTTGTACAGGATAGGCAAGCCGACCACTGCGGGGCAGGGGCGGGAGACCCCTAGGGACATAGCCGAGGCGCTGGTGAATCAGTTGCTGAATGGCGGCACTATCATGGGCCAGTTGGGCTTCAATGGAGGCAAGGGCTTGGCGATCGCTCCTGAGGCGAGCAATGAGTTGCCGTTGGTTAGCCGCCTCGCGCTCATAAATGACCCGTTGCTGTTGCAGTTGTTGCCTGAGTGCTTGAATGAAGTGCTGCTGCATCTGAATCTGCCGCTCCTGTTGCTGCAGTTGCTGACGATCGCGCACTAGGGCAGCTAAGTGCCGGCGATCGCGCGCATACACTTGACGCAGGCGACCCTGTTGCGCCAGCCAATCATTGAGGGTTTCCGCCTCAAAGATCAAGGCCCATTGGGGAATTGCGCGGTAGCGCTGAAGCCACCGCAGGCGATCGCGGATCACGGCCACACTGGCTTCATAGCGGCGGCGAAGAGTCTGCTGCCGCACTTGGAGTTCCCTGAGCAGCGTTGTTGCTGCTTGCAGGCGATCGCTGGCGGCCATTAACTGCTGTGTTGTCTTGTCCACATTGGCCTCTAAGCTCTCAAGGCGATCGCTGGCCGCTGCCTCAAGGCGTTCCAATTGCCGACGCTGTTGACCCACTGCCTGTTGGTGTTGCTGGTGTTCTTGAATTACCCGCTGCCAATACTCCAAGTTCTGAGAGGGAGCCGCTGCCCAGGCAACCAAAGTGACACTGAGTGTCACTATCAGTCCCAAGCAAAGGTATAGGCCATAACGGTATTGCTGCGGCATTGTCTTTTCTCAACAGACGCCTTGAAAAACTACGCCGCTGTAGATGGCATTATCCAACCTTTGCTGCCTGCTGGAGAAAGCGAATCGCCCACTGCGGCTGTCCACCCCAATGGAGATGGAGATAACTCGCATGGAGGCGAGGATTGCCCCAGCCCTCCGGTTGGCCATTCAACTGCCACAGGGGTGTAGGGGGGGGCACACTCAAGCAAGAATAGTGAAATTCATGGCCTTGAACGGTATCTCCTGCCTGCATACATACGGTTGTTTGCAAAGCCGTGGCTTGGCGATAGCCCAAGGTAAGTTTTTGACCCATGTAGGCCACTGTTGGGAGATGTCCCACAAAGGAATAGTTATTTCCCTCTAGGGTTTGGAGTCCTTGGCTGAGGTACATCAGGCCACCACACTCGGCATAGACCGCTAAGCCCCCTTGAAGAGCCTGCCGCAGGGATTCAAGGAACGCCTGATTTGCCGCAAGTTCGGGGGCAAACACCTCCGGAAAGCCACCCCCCAAAATCAGACCGTTCAGACCTGTGGGCAAGTGAGGATCGCGGAGGGGGGAGACCGGCACTAGCGTTGCTCCTAGGGCTTGGAGCAGATCAAGCATGTCAGCATAGTAGAAGTGAAAGGCGGCATCTTGGGCAATGCCAATGGTAACTGAGGGTAGAGGAGAAACCGCAAAAGGGGCAATTGAAGAGGTCACCCCAGGGGCAAGGAGGGGGGTGAGCCGCTCCCAGTCAAAACAGGTCTGTCCCAAATGGGCTAGGCGATCGCCTAGGCGTTGAAATTCTTGGGATTCGTGAGGTGGAACCAAGCCAAGGTGGCGACTGGGGAGTGCTAGAGCCTGATCGCGATAGAGGACGCCGAGAATGGGCACGCCCAAGGGGGCAAGGGCGGCCTCTAACATTTGCCGATGGCGATCGCTGGCCACGCGATTGAAGACAATGCCAGCAATCTTCAAGGAGGGATCATAGTGGCAAAAACCATAGACAAGAGCCGCCGCCGACGCCGCCTGTTTTTGTACATCCAAGACCAGCAGAATGGGGGCATCTAGGAGTTGAGCCACCTGTGCCGTACTGCCCTCTTGGCTGCCACCACGACCATCAAATAGCCCCATCACCCCCTCAATGAGCACTGCCTCCATCCCCTGACTGTAGTAGCCGACACAGGCGCGGATATAGTCAGCACTTGTTAGCACGGCATCGAGATTGCGGCAGGGGCGGCCACTGAGGGCGGTATGAAAGAGCGGGTCAATGTAGTCTGGCCCCACCTTAAACGTTTGTACCCGCTGCCCGCGGGCGGTTAATGCTGCATTCAAGGCAAGGGCAACCGTTGTTTTCCCCACACCACTGCGATCGCCTGCAATCACCAACACCATGGTTAATCTTGTTCCTCAAGAAAAATCAATCTATGGCCAAAGTTGTTGTCCTGCTTACATTTCAGGGAGATTCGCCACCTTGGCAGCCGCAAGAGTAATCCCCCACCCCTGTAAGATAGGAGACTAAGCGTTCAATCTACAGTTGGGTCAGGGTCTATGACAGCGGTAACTTCAGTGCCCAGTTTCTGTGAAGGAATCCAGTATTTTGGCAACGATTGGCCAGACTGGGAGCACTATGGTCAAGCCCCCCTCCTAAATGCCCAACAGAGCGCCTTAACAGACCTAGATGCCCCTGCAGCTATCTATCAAACCCTTCTTTATGCCGACGCCCTCCGCTATTTAGTTTTGCAGATGACCGGCAGCAAGGCCTCAGGTCACCCCGGCGGCTTTGCTAGTCAAGCGGAAGCCTATGCAGCACTGGTGATGCTGGGGCACAAGAATATCATTACGGAAGTGGGGCACCATGCCCCCGGTTTCTATGCCGCCCTTTTCTTGGATCGTTCCCTAGAAAAAATGGGCATTTATACAGTTCAAGACCTGCGCGATCGCTTCCGTGAAAAACATGGCTTGCTGGGTCACCTCTCTGGCTATATTCCTGGCGTTCTTGCTCCCGCTGGCCCCCTTGGCCAGGGGCAACATTTTGCCATGGCCGCAGCTTGGCTGCACCGCCAGATCCTCTTTCCCTTCACTTTGGGGGATGGCGGTCTTGGCGAACCCTACGTCATGAGCAGTATGCTGCACTTCCACACCGCTTTTCCCGAGGTGACCAACTTTCTGCCCGTTCTGGTGTGGAATGGCTTTAGTCAAGAGCACCACAGCATGATGTCCACCAAAAGTAATGAGGCCATGATGGCCTATTGGCACGGCAATGGCTTTCAAGAGGTGGTGCTGGTGGATGCCAAGGACTTTGACGATAGTGACCAAGAAGGGGATTACGTGGACAGCACCCAGTTTTCCTTTAGCCAGCGATTGGCCTTTATGCAGGCGGTGCTCAAAGGAGTTCAAGAAGCAGCGCGATCGGCGCTTGCTGGCAAGCTCACAGTCTTTATCCTCAAGCAACTCAAGGGTGCCGGTGTTCACGCCAAGGGGGCAAAATCCCACAACCTCTATGCTCAGCACACCCTCGACAACCCGGAGATTGTCAGTGCCCTCAAGGCCCGCGCTCTTGCCCCTGCGGCTTGGGAACTAGTACGCCAAAACTGTGTTGCGGCGGCCGGCGGCCCAGCGGCGGAGGTGGTGGTCACTGAGAAAATTTTAGACTTGCCCCCCCTGGGGGACATTCCCCTTGAAGCCTATGGGTTGGGGGAACAGAAGGTCGCGACAACGGCGATGGGGCGGATGGTTGCAGTGGTGGGGCAGCGCGATCGCCGCTACCTCGTCACGAATGCCGATGGCAATGAGGCCTCTGGGATTGGCAACATTAACCAAGCCCTGAAGATCATTCACCCGACGCCGGATCCCCTGTACAACCAACTGCCCAATGGTCAAGTCTATGAACCCCTCAGCGAAGATGCCTGTGCGGGTCTAGCGGCTGGGTTATGTTTGATGGGCAGCCGCAGTCTTTGGTGCTCCTATGAATCCTTTGCCATCAATGGTCTTCCCATTTGGCAAACGGTCACCCAAGCCATGGCCGAACTGCGGCGCCCTACGCCCGCCACGGTAACCCTCTATACTGCAGGTGCCCTAGAGCAGGGACGCAATGGTTGGACGCATCAACGCCCAGAAATTGAAGCCTACTACGCTGCCCTATTGCGCAATGGCAATGTCTTTGCTCTCTTTCCTCCTGATGCCAACAGCATTCAAGTCTGCTACCGCTGGGCACTGACGGCACAAAACAAGGGAATTGCCATTTTTGCCAGTAAAACACCACTGCCTGTGCGCACCACCTTCGCCCAAACAGAACAAGCCCTTGATGAGGGTGCGGTGACCCTCTACGAGTCTGCCAGGGGGGATTCGACACTGGTGCTGGCGGTGCTTGGGGATATGATTTTGCAACCTGTGTACAGTGCCTTATCCCAGTTAGAACAGCTTGGCTGTCGGGTGCGAATTGTCTCGGTAATCAACCCGCGGCGGCTGTATCGCCCCACAGATATTGCTTGGCAAACCTGTGCTGAACCCGACGGTGGCTTTGCCGATGAGGCCACCTTCCAGCGGCTCTTCGGCGGCGATGCCCTCCTAGGGGTAACTGGGGGGGCTGCGGCTCTGCTCGAGCCGATTCTGCTGCGTGCCACCTGTCCCCGCGATGTCTTGGCGTGGCAACGGGGAGAAACAACAGCTAGTCCTGCAGAACTGATGGCCTACAATGGCCTCACTCCCGAAACTATTTGCGATCGCGCCCGTTCATTGCTGAAGTAAGCGCCCATGACTGCTGCCCATCAAAAAGCCCGTGGCCTCAAGCCCAATAGCCCTCGCCCCGCCAAGGCGCTGTGCAGTGAGTGTGGCCTCTGTAACACCTACTATATCCACTACGTCAAGGAAGCTTGCGCCTTCCTCAATCAGCAATTTGAGAACCTTGAGCAGCAAACTCATGGCCGTGCCCGTGATCTTGAGAATTGGGATGAGTGCTACTTTGGTGTGCATCAACAGATGTTGGCTGCTCGTAAAACCGAACCCATTCCAGGAGCGCAGTGGACAGGTATTGTTAGCAGTATTGCCATGGCCATGTTGGAATCGGGACGGGTTGAGGGCGTTGTCTGTGTTCAAAATAGCGAGAGCGATCGCTTTAGCCCCAAGCCCGTAATTGCCCGCAGCCGTGAGGAGATTCTAGCCGCCCGCGTCAATAAACCCACCCTCTCTCCCAATCTTTCAGTGTTAGAGCAGGTGGAACAATCTGGTCTCAAACGGTTGTTGGTGATCGGTGTCGGCTGTCAAATTCAAGCCTTGCGAGCTGTACAGGACAAACTCGGTCTTGAAAAGCTCTACGTTCTAGGAACTCCCTGTGTAGATAACGTCACCCGTGCCGGGCTACAAAAATTCCTTGAAACCACGAGCCGCTCCCCCGAAACCGTCATTCACTACGAGTTCATGCAGGACTTTCGGGTACACTTCAAGCACAGCGACGGCTCCACAGAAACGGTGCCCTTTTTTGGCCTCAAGACAAATCAACTCAAGGATGTTTTTGCCCCCTCGTGCATGAGTTGCTTTGACTATGTGAATGGGCTTGCCGATTTGGTTGTGGGCTATATGGGTGCTCCCTTCGGTTGGCAGTGGCTGGTGGTGCGCAACGACTTAGGCCAAGAAATGCTTGACCTTGTGCGCGATCAATTGGAAACGCAGCCCGTTACGAGCGCCGGCGATCGCCACGCTGCCGTGCAACAAAGCATTCCTGCCTACGATCAAGGCATTACACTCCCCATGTGGGCGGCCAAACTAGTAGGCCTAGTGATTGAGCGGATTGGCCCTAAAGGGCTTGAATATGCCCGCTTTTCCATTGACTCCCACTTTACCCGCAACTATCTCTATGTGCGGCGCAACTACCCCCAAAAACTTGCCGCTCATGTGCCTGCCTTTGCCAAAAAAATCGTTGATCAGTATCAACTCCCTGCCCAATAACCGCTATAAAAAAAGCCCCCCCTGTGGGGAGCCTTATTTGGACTTATCACTAGAGAGGTTTAGGAGCCACCTGCTTTAGGCTTCAATGCTCGGAGCAATCATCGCCACAGGAGCCGATTCACCGCTAGCCAAGTCGAGGGGGAAGTTGTGGGCATTGCGTTCGTGCATCACCTCAATACCAATGTTGGCGCGGTTGATGATGTCAGCCCAAGTGTTGATCACGTTGCCTTTGGCATCAATGACTGAGTGGTTGAAGTTGAAGCCATTGAGGTTGAAGGCCATCGTGCTAATGCCAAGGGCAGCAAACCAGATGCCCACCACCGGCCAAGCGGCGAGGAAGAAGTGCAACGAGCGGCTGTTGTTGAAGCTGGCGTATTGGAAGATCAAGCGACCAAAGTAACCGTGAGCCGCCACAATGTTGTAGGTCTCTTCCTCTTGACCGAATTTGTAGCCATAGTTGGTAGATTCGGTTTCGGTGGTTTCACGGATCAAGCTGGAGGTCACCAGAGAACCGTGCATAGCAGAAAACAGCGCACCACCAAAGACACCGGCTACACCGAGCATGTGGAAGGGGTGCATGAGGATGTTGTGCTCCGCTTGGAACACAATCATGAAGTTGAAGGTGCCGGAAATGCCCAGCATCAAGCCATCAGAGAAGCTACCTTGGCCAATGGGATAGATCAACAACACTGCTGTTGCTGCTGCCACAGGGGCAGAGAAGGCCACAGGAATCCAAGGACGCATCCCCAGACGGTAGCTGAGTTCCCACTCCCGACCCAGGTAGCAGAAAATACCAATCAGGAAGTGGAAAACAATCAGCTGGTAAGGCCCCCCATTGTAGAGCCATTCATCGAGGGAAGCTGCATCCCAGATGGGGTAAAGGTGTAGCCCAATGGCATTAGAAGAGGGCACCACGGTTGCTGTGATGATGTTGTTGCCATAGAGCAGGGAGCCAGAAACAGGCTCACGGATGCCATCAATATCCACAGGGGGAGCAGCGATGAAGGCAATGACAAAGCAGATCGTTGCAGCAAGGAGCGTTGGAATCATGAGGACGCCAAACCAGCCAATGTAAAGGCGGTTTTCTGTACTGGTAATCCAATCACAGAAACGCTCCCACAGATTCGCTGTCTGACGACGTTGCAGAACTGTAGTCATAGTCGTTATGAATCCATGAATAACAACAGAACTTAAGCAGCAGCAATGAACGCTGCAAGCTCCTATTTACTGATTATATGGTTATATTTCTAAATGACAAGAGGTTCGAGGATGGCTTTTACAGAATCAAAAGCATCATATCCATCCATTGACTTCTATCAATACTTTGGATTAAAGCTGAGAGTATCCTTGCTGAACCTCCTATGTCCATCGAAGCCAATGAAGCTTTTAAGGCTGTACTGCCAAAGGCAAAATGCAATAAAAAACCGCCCCTAAAATAGGAGCGGCTTGGTAAAAGTTCAGCCAATGAGCGTTGCTTAGCTGTTGATGCTCGGAGCAATCATGGCCACAGGAGCAGACTCAGCACTGGCCAAGTCAAGGGGGAAGTTGTGAGCGTTGCGCTCATGCATCACTTCTATTCCCAAGTTGGCACGGTTGATGATGTCAGCCCAGGTGTTGATCACG